>CAZXCO010000172.1:0-3765 GCA_964639095.1 uncultured Solibacteraceae bacterium | reverse complement strand
CAGTCTCGATCTGGCGAAGGAAGACACCGGTTCACGCGCCGCGAAGCTGAGCGCTGAAGACAAGAAGGCAAAAGAAGAAGCCGAAGAAACGCTGGCCGCTGAGGATGCGAAAGGCAATCCCGCCGCGGTTGCGAAGAACGGCGAGGCCAAATCGGAAGAAGCCAAACCGAAGCGCAAGCCGCCGACGCTGCTGCGCAAAGGTGAGACGCTTCCCGACGCCAAATAGCCGGCGGCATCCATCACCGCCTGTCGCCGGCTTCGCTGCGAAGCCGGGCATGATACCTTTCCAGATGGAATTCATTTGGAAATCGGAGCGAAACAGGGCCATTCGCGGCGGGAATTTCTTGCCGCCGGCCTGGCTGCCAGCCAGGCGTTTGCGGCGCCGCCGGACCTCGCGGGTCTGACGCTGGCCGAAGCGGCGGATTCGGTGCGGCGCCGCCGCGCCTCGCCCGTGGAACTGGTCCAGGCCTGCCTCGATCGCATCCAGAAGTACAACTCCACTCTCAACGCGTTCATCACGGTGACGGCCGACCAGGCTCTGAAAGAGGCGCGCGAGATGGAGACGGACCAGAAGCGCGGCCGCTGGCGCGGCCCTCTGCACGGCGTGCCGGTCGGGCTGAAAGATAACATCGACACCGCAGGGATTCGCACCACCGGCGCGAGCGAGTTATTCCGGAATCGCGTGCCGGCTGAAGATGCCGAAGTGGCGGTGCGGTTGAAGCGGGCCGGGGCGATTCTTCTGGGCAAGCTCAATCTGGTGGAGTTCGCTTACGGGGGAAATTCCGCCGCGACCGCCTATGGAACGGTCCACAATCCGTGGGCGCTGGATTACTCGCCCGGCGGTTCTTCGAGCGGACCGGCGGCGGCCGTAGCCGCGAGTCTTTGTTACGGCGCGCTGGGGACGGACACGGCGGGATCGATCCGCGGACCGGCATCGAACTGCGGAATTGTGGGACTCAAACCCACTTACGGCCGCGTCAGCACGCGCGGTATTATTCCGCTTTCGTGGACGCTCGATCATGCAGGTCCGCTCTGCAGAAGCGTGGAGGATGCGGCGCTGCTGTTGAGCGCGATTGCCGGCTACGATGCCAGGGATCCCGCGTCGGTTAACGTGCCCGCACCCGACTACATGCGGGAAATGCGAATGTCCCTTTCGAAACTCCGGCTGGGGCGCCCCAACGGGTTTTTCGACGGCCTCGACCCCGAGGTGGCGAAGGCGGTCAACGAGGCAGTGGATGTGGTCCGCCGGATGTGCGGCGGGATCGAGGAAGTGCGGCTGCCCGCGTTCGGAAACCCGGCGCAGGTCTGGGGGCCGGAGGGGTATACGTATCACGCAAAGTGGGTCGCCGAGTCGCCGGAAAAGTATCAGCCCGGCACCCTGCGATCGCTGCAAAGCGCGCAGAACATCACGGCGTCGGACTATATTCAGGCGCGCCGCGAAGTGGAACTGCTGCGGATCGATATCCGGAAAGTTTTCTCCCAGGTGGATCTGCTGGTGCTGCCAACCTCGGTGCGGCCCCCGGGGAAAATCGGCGCCAACACGCCGCCCGGGCGCAACAACAACGTTCCCTTCGACGTGTTTGGGTTGCCCGCGATTTCGGTGAACTGCGGCTTTACCCGGTCGGGGCTGCCGGTCGGCTTTGAGATCGCCGGCGCTCCCTTCGCCGAGTCAACCGTTCTGGCTCTGGCGCAGGCATATGAACGGGCGACCGAATGGCACAGGAGACATCCGCCGCTTTCGGCGTAAGGGCATGGCTTTGTTTCGGAATTGTTGCGGATTTCCCGTCGCGGCGGGCGTGCGGATTGGTATGATACTACAACCGCCCGGCCGGAAATCCAGTTTGAGTTGCCGCGGATCGCGAGGGCGGCGCAAGCGCCGGTTCGCGGGTGGCGTTGGATCCCGAATGCGGGGATCCGAATATGAACAGGATGGATTAAAACAGTGAAGCGGATTTTCACAAACGGGATCAGAAGCTGGGCGTTGGCCGCCACCCTTGGACTGGTGGTGGGCGGGGCGGTCTCCAGCCGGGCCGCCGAACCGGAAAGCGGCGGACTTGACGTTGTGCAGGTTCGGCCGAACTTCTATATGATTGCCGGGGCCGGCGGAAATATCGGCGTGCAGATCGGCACCGATGGAATTGTGCTGGTGAACGCGGGCACCGAGGCATCCTCTCCGCAGGTGCTGGCGGCGCTGAAGAAACTGACTCCGCTGCCCATCCGGTACATCATCGACACCAACGCGGAAGGCGACTTCGTTGGCGGGAACGGCAATCTGGCCAAGGCCGGGGAAACGATCTTCACCAACGTGCTCGGCAACGGCGGATTCGCCAACAAGATGACCAACGGCGGCGCCGCCGGCATCATCGCGCATGACAGCGTGCTGCAGCGCATGAGCGCGCCGACCGGCAAGCAGGCGGCCTATCCGGTTCCCTCCTGGCCCACCGAGGCGTTCTACTTCAACCGTTACACGCTGCGGATGAACGGCGAGGCCATCGAAATTCTGCACCAGCCCTCGGCCCACAGCGACGCCGACAGCATGGTTCTGTTCCGCGGCTCGGATGTGGTCGTTGCGGGGGATGTGATCGACACGAGACATTTCCCGGTAATCGACGTCGAGCACGGCGGGAGCATTCAGGGCGAGGTCGATGCGCTGAACAAGCTGATCGAACTGGCCGTTCCGCCGACGCCGTTCATTTACCGCGGCGTCGGGACGTATGTAATTCCCGGTCACGGCCGGCTTTGCGAGCAGATGGAGATCGTCGATTACCGCGATATGGTGGTGACCGTTCGCGACATCATCGAGGACCTGATCAAGCAGGGAAAGACACTCGAACAGGTGGAAGCGGCGGATCCGACTCTTGCGTACGAAGTGCAGTACGGATCGAAAACGGGCCCGTGGACCACGAATCAGTTTGTCGAGGCCGTCTACAAGAGTTTGACGGCGAAGAAATAGTCGATCGCGCGATCCGGTCGATTCCGATGTTCAGGATAATGCTTTGCGACGAGTAAAGGGAGAAGGCGGCAGACGCATGACGTATCGAACTTCGAAGGGCAGATGGGCGCAGTGCGCTCTGTTCCTCGTGGGAGCGCTGGCAGCGCAAACGGGGCTCCAGGCCCAGGGACGGGGAGGGCGCGGCGGTGGGCGGGGCGGACCGCCTCCGACCCCCAAAGCGCAATCGCCGATTGACCTGACAGGTTACTGGGTCTCCGTGGTTACCGAAGACTGGCGCTACCGCATGGTCACCCCAGCCCCGGGCGATTATCAGGGGGTTCCGATGACCCCGGCTGCCATCAAGCTCGCTGACACGTGGGATCCGAAAAAGGAAGCCTCCTCACCGGACCAGTGCAAGTCGTATGGAGCGCCCGCGCTGCTTCGTGTGCCCGAACACCTGCACTTTACCTGGCAGGACGATAATACACTGCACCTCGAAACCGATGCCGGCAAGCAGAGCCGCCTTTTCCATTTCGGCGCCTGGAAAGCTCCGGCGGGGCCTGCGACGCTGCAGGGGAATTCCGTGGCGGAGTGGGAAATCCAGCGCGAGGGCCGCGGTGGCAAGGTCGATGGTGGAAGCCTGAAAGTCACGACCACACACCTGAAGGCCGGCTATCTGCGCAAGAACGGCGTGCCTTACAGCGATAACACCAACCTGGTGGAGTACTACGATCTGGTCAAGGAGCGGAACGGTGACCAGTTGCTTGTAGTCACCATCGTGACGACGGATCCCGAGTATCTGCGCGAACCCTTCATCATCACGTCCCATTTCA
>CAZXCO010000171.1:0-8210 GCA_964639095.1 uncultured Solibacteraceae bacterium | reverse complement strand
GGGATGATTCGCAACAGACGCCAGATTATCCAGATTGCCGGCGTAGGTCAGCTTGTCGAAATTGATAATGCGGAAATTCTGAATCGCCTGGCGGATAAATTCGGAACCAATGAAACCGGCGCCTCCGGTGACGAAGAGAGTCATCAGTCCCTGGTCTTCTTCCGCGTCTTCGGTTTGGCATCGGCCGGGTCGCCGGCCGAAGATCCGTCAGGAGCAACAGCAGCTTTCGCCGAGGCAGCTCCGTCCGCCGCCGCGGCGGACGGCATGCCGGTGACATTCTGGAGAACCTGATTGAACAAAGCCGCCTTTCGTGCATCCGCCTTCGGTGGCGGCGGTTGTTCGTTGCGGAAATCGTGGTCGTTGTAACAGGTGCGGCAGCGGACCTTCGCCGGCGCATCGTTGAGGAGCGACACCACCGAGTGGTTCATCACTCGTTTGCACTTCACGCAAAAATCGTCGATGTCATCGCCCAGCCTTGCGGCGCGCATAAAAATCTCCTGCTTAAACCTGGGCCGAAGCAGTTTCCGGCGGAACGGGCCGCAACACGGCTTCGGGCGCAGCCGCCGGGACTTCCGGGACCAGCCAGCGCGCCTCTTCGAAACCTACATACTTGCAGATTCGAAGCTGCCCGGACGGTAACTCCAGAATATCGCCAACCATCAGCGGCCTCTCCGAATTGCGCAGCAGCGCCCATGCCGCATACTCGTTCTCCGCGTCGATTTCACCCAGTTGCTCGTAGTCTTTCGGTTTGACATTCGCCGCGCCGGAAACATGCGGCGCCCAGCGAAATTGCTGGCGCGGGTTTTCCTTCATTCTGTGAATGCGGAAGACAGGCATGAAAGCCCCATTGTAGTGGATGCGGTTCACTGAGAAAAGAGGGCCGCGCCGGACGCGGCCCTCGCACAGTTCTATTTCCCGTTTTCGAGTCCGGGCCAGTCCTCGATCTTCACGCGCGCGAGCATTCTCGCGCCGCCCTTGCCGTCGGGAGCGAAGATGAGAGACTCTCCATCTTTCATGCCAGAGGCCAGTTGCGGAAAGGCTCCCCGGATGTTGGGCAGATGCGTCACAAGGACGGTATTCGTGCCGGACGGGAATTCCGTGACTCGTTTGCGCAGCCAGACGGCCTGGGCTTCCGTGCCGCCCTGCATACTGCGGCCGTTATCCCCGAGTTCAGGAACAGGCTTCGGATTCGGCCATTGTTCGAGACGAATGGTTTCCAGCGCCCGCCAGGTCGGGCTGCTCAACACTTCACCGACAGGAATTTTCAGGGCACGCAACGCCTTGCCCATTGCAGCGGCCGTGGCGCGGCCCGTTTCATCGAGCTGACGTTCCGGCTTGACATTGCCTGGGGCGGCGTCCTTTTTGTCCGGCGGCTGCAGCGGCGAGCTTGCATGGCGCATCACGATAACGTAACCGCCATGGCGCAGCGCGTCCACCAGAGGCTGCCGGGAGAGTGTCTGTGCAGGAGAAGCCGCGACCGCGAAGGTCAGGCAGAGAAAAAGCGCCGAATATCCGGCGCGCGACAAATTATTATTTCGCTTTACAGGAAAAGTTTGCGGCATCATCCGTGCTCCCCCTTCCTTTATACGCCGCGACCTGGGGATAAGGGCACAGCGGGCGCGTGCGCACCGTCGCGCCGTTCACAACCCGCGAGGCAACGATCCTGTCGGGCGCTTTTCCCTGCTCGACCCAGCGGTCGAGGGCGCTCACCATATCGAACGTGCTGGTTCCGTCACCGCCCCCGCAATGCCCCATGCCGGGCACCATGAAAAGACGGTAGGAATTGTTCACCTTCGCCTTACCGCCCAGCGCTTTGAGAACGCTCTTGTAATAGTTCACGCTGCTGCCGGGTGAAATGCCCGGATCGGCCCACCCGTGATAGTGCAACAGCTTTCCCCCGTGAGCGAAGAAAGGCCGCAGGCCGGGATTCACCGAGTTCATCAGACTGCCGATTGTGCGGTCCGCCCGGGCGAAATCGGTATTCGGATCGAGCGTGAGATAGTTCCACTTCGGATCCTGAAACACGAGGTACCTGTAAGTATCGACGGCGAGATCCATCGGCTTCAGCCCCGACAATGCGGCCCATCCCTTCTCGCTGCCGGGCTCGAGGCCGGGAAACAGATTTTGTCCCGAGGGCGAGGCGGGTCCGGCATAAATCTTTCGCGCCACCGCCACCTGCGGCGCCGTAAGGCACGACGGCGCGTCGGCGCCTTTGCACTGGAGCACCGCCGGATCGAAGGCGCAGCGAGTGGGATCCTCGAGGACTCCGTCCTCGACGCCATCGATTT
Source organism: uncultured Solibacteraceae bacterium (assembly GCA_964639095.1). GTDB lineage: Bacteria > Acidobacteriota > Terriglobia > Bryobacterales > Bryobacteraceae > BOG-234. The sequence continues at coordinate 5,922 of CAZXCO010000171.1, read as the reverse complement.
TGTCGCACTTCTCGAGGACGGCCCGATGGATCATCTCGTATTTGGAGGGCGGGATGTAGCCCGCTTCGTCCTTATGGCCGGCTGCCGCAATCCAGACCTGGCTCCCCTGCAGACGTGTGACGTAGCTCGCTGGAGCACCCGCCACGATGCCATCGTAATCGCCGGGGAATCTCTGGGCTTCGGCCATGGCCTGCCGGCCGCCTGTGGAGCAGCCGTTCCAATAGGAGTATTTCGGCCCGCTCGCATAATAAGCGGCAACAATTGCTTTCGATGCGACGGTCATCTCATGAACGGCGCGGTAAGCGAAATCGACGACCTTCTCCGGGTGACCCGGGATAAAGGCGGGATTGTTTCCCTCGTGGCCCGTGTCCGTGCTCGCAGTGCTGTATCCGGCCGCCAGAGCCGTGGCCATTGCGGGATAACTGATCGTCCCCGCCCAGGCCCCGTTGCCGACCGACTGCAGTCTGCCGTTCCACCCGGAAGCGGGCATCCACACTTCGATGCGGATCTCGGAGTCGGGGACAGGTTTCAGAATGGCGGCCACTCGACAGAAGGACGACAGATTCCTGAACGCGGCTGCGGCGGCCGGTCCGCGCCCGCGCGGCGCAGGAAAAGCCCCGGCGGCCACGGATTCCGCCGTCGTGATGACCGCGTGCGGCAGCGCCAGCGAAGCGAGACTTTCGCAGGAAGAACCGGCGAAAAGCAATCCCGGAGCAAACGCCAGCAGTATGCCCGGTCCGAAGCGGAGGCTCATTGTTCCTCCGTATAGCCTATAGCATTCTGACTGTGAATTCCTGCGGCAGGAAAAAAGTTCGGGGGCAGAGCCTATGCCCTGCCCCCGTGGAAAAAATCAGACTTTGGACTTACTGTTAGTTGTCGCCGCCTTCGCGCTTGCCGCCATACATATGCCGGACGTCGCGGTTGTTGTCCTGGCAGATGTACTCGTACAACTCCTGATTGGGCTGCCACTGAATCAGCCAGCCGCCCGTCCAGGTCTTTGTGTAAGCGCCGGGATCGTCGATCGTGGCCTCGTACTTCATGGTGTTGGAATCGAGGCGTGTGAAGCGTTCGATCAGGTGCAGGTAGCGGGTGTAAGGAATGCCTTCGCGCGTCAGCCAGAATTTCTCGTTGAAGCCGACTGTATCCACAACGAGAGAATCGCCCTCCCAGTGCCCGATCGAGTGACCCGAGAAGGTCGGATCGAGGTGCTTCGGATGCGGACGGCCGTCCATGTAGATGGTTCGCCAGGTGTGCGGTCCCCCGACGCCGACGATGATGACTTCCTTCTGGTCCGGCAGGTCCAGAAACTGCATTCCGTAAGGCGTGTGGAACATCCGCGGGCCGCCCGACGGCTTGCAGCGCACGTGCGGATCGTCCTTCGTCGTCGTGCTCTGGCGGTAGTTGTATACAGCGCGCGCCCAGGGCTGGAACGGCACGTCGGCGATCTTGAGATTCGTGGGCAGATTCATGCGAGGGTTGTCGAGGCCCTTGGCGTTGGTCGCCAGCGTGGCCCCGGCGTTGCCCTCCCAGACGCCCTTCTCACCCGGCAGAGGACCAAAGGAAACACGGCCATCGGGCAGGTGCGGCGTCGGCTTGGCCGGCGGGCGCTTCCGGCGTGACGTGGAAGAGATGCGGCCGGCATTGAGATTCACATTGGGATCTGGTTCGCCGCGCGGCGGCGGCGTCAGACCCTGAGGAACCTGAGCCAGCAGCAGCGCCGCAGATAACGAGCCGGCGATGAGAGCTGCGAGTTTCATTTTGTTTCTCATTGGCGTGAAAATCAGGGCACCTTGTTTTCGCTCGACGCCGCACCCAGTTTCTTGCCAGTATTGGCCATCGTGACCGAGCGGGCATTGGCCTGTTTGCTGCCGTCTTTGGCGAGCGATCCTTCCACCACCACTTCATCGCCGATCTTCATCGTGTTCCGCGTCCAGCCGGCGCGTTGAAGGCCGTTCGGCGGCCCCATTTCGAGCGCCCAGTTGGTCACTTTCCCGGTTTCATCCGTAACGTCAACATAAAAATAGACGTGGGGATTCATCCAGTCGACCTTGGTCACGATACCCTTCAGCGTCACCGGTTTCTTGGCGTCGTATTCCGCGGAGAAGGAATGGTGCGCCATCGCCGGAATCGATAAAAGAAGCAGGCTGAAGCCCGCAGCAAACGAGCGAATCATATTGACTTTCCACGCACTGAGTTTCATCGCCATTTTCCTGTTGCCTTCGTTAATGTTCCTCGTCCCTGTTATATTCGTCGCAAAAATATTCGTCGATCGCCTGATTGGGTACCCACCGCAAATTCCAGGTGGCTGTCCATGGCCGTGAATAAGCGCCCGGATCATCCACTCTGACTTCATATTTTAAGGTGCTGAAATCGGGCCGCGAAAGGCGTTCCGTGAGATGGAGCCGCGACGTATGCGGAAGTCCTCCATTGGCGAACCAGAAGCGCTCGTTGAATCCGATCGTATCGATCACGAGCGTATCGCCTTCCCACTTGCCGACGGAATCGCCGTAGTAGGTTTCGACCACATCATCCGGCTGGTGCGTTCTTCCGTCGAGATGGATGAGACGCCAGTTGCGGTTGCCGCCGCCCGACATGACAAACAGGCGCTTCTTCTCAGGCTGTTCCACGATCTGAAGTCCGTAGGGCGCCTGAAACTGCCGGGGCCCGCCCGGAGGAAGGCAGGCGGCCATCGGATCGTCCTTTAACAGCGTCTTCTGGCGGTATTCATAAAGGCCTTTGGCCCAGGGCAGAAATGGAGCGACTTTGCCGGCATCGGCGATGTTCGCCAACTGGCCTTCGCTGTCGATGCGGACATGCGCCCCCGTTTCTTCCATGATGGAAGCCGCCGTACTCGTCCAGTAGCCCTCTTCGCCGGGAAGGCGGCCGAGGCGGACATGACCGTCGGGCCAGCGCGGAGCCGGCTTCGACGACTCCTCAAACTTCGGGAAGGGCGCCGGCGCAGCGCTGAGTTTCTTCCCGCCCGCAAGAATGACGAGTTTGCCATAAGCTCTGTTACCGCCGTTGCGCGCCAGAGACCCTTCGATCGTCACGGTGTCGCCGATTTTTACGGAATCCTCGGTCCAGCCGTCGCGTTTGAGTTCCACACGGCCCGGAAATTCGACGAGCCATCCGGTGACTTCGCCTTTCGAGCCCGGAACGTCGACGGAAAGGAAAACATGGGGGTTCGTCCAGTCAAACTTCGTGATGGCGCCTTTCAGCTTGACCGGCTTCTTCAGGTCGTATACGGCGGCGATCGAATGATGGGCAAACGCCGGAACGCATACGGCCGCAAGCGCCAGTAAACCGAAAATTCTGATCTTCATATAGCTCTGGTGTTCTGTCCCTGATCTCTAATCCTGCGGTGGAGCGTCCGGTCCGAAATAGCGGCCGAGGTACTCGCAAAGCAAAGACGTTTCCGCATCGGTTAATGGCACACCTTCGGAAAGCATGCCGGCTATTTCGCTCCGCCACTCCTCTTTGGTAAGTCTCTGAACGCGAATTCTGTCGAGCGTGTGGCAGGCCGTGCACGCATCAAGAAAAAGTTGACGCGCCTTCTCATGCCGGGCTTTGCTCCATTCTTCCGCCTTCGCAGACTCGCCGGACGTAAAAGCCGTCGCGGCGGCCGGCAAACCGATCAACAGCACGGCGAGAATCCGGCATGAGGTCCTTCCCGACATCCGTCAATCTCTTGTGATCTTGAAATCGCCCTTCTCGTTACCCTGCGTCCAGGTGCCGGTAATCGTACGATTGTAGGAACCGATATTCTCGAGCTTGCCGTCGGCCACGACATGTACAGGCTTACCCGCCTGGTCCTTTGCATCGCCTTCGAAATGGACCATCCATTTGTCGGGATCCAGCGTGGCCTTGATCGGCCCGGAATGAGGCCCTGGGTTCAACGTGCCGGTCACGTTTTTCGTATCCCAGTCGAGGGCCATCACGATCCGGCTCTTCGCTCCACTGGCAGGGGTAAATTCGCCGTGCCAGGTCCCTGTTAAAGGATGCCCTTCCTGAGCAAATGCCGCCACGGTTAAACACGCCATGGCCGCGGCCATGGCCAGATTCAGAATTCCTCTTCGGTTCATCACAGGCAGATAGCAGTATATATTATTCCGGTGTTCCGGCGCAGTACTGTGATATGTCAAATTCCGCTTCCGGTGGGCGAAAATGGAAAATTGACGGCTGGGATTTTCTCTTATAGACTCCGCGCTACTTCGCGGAGCTTTGCAGGTCCGCTTTTGAAGCCGCTTCGTCCTTGAGAGGCGTGACCTTGTCCGGATCGATCCGGATCATCAGATAACGGATGTGGTCGTCGATCCGGGTGAACCAGTGGCCCACGCCAGCCGGAATGACGACGACATCGCCGGGTTTGAGCTGGTACGTAACGCCATTGCGAATGGATGCGCCGTTGCCGCCCGGGCCGTTCAACAGGCGCACGGCCTCGTTATCCGGAGGACGCGCCTTCCAGTCCACGATGTCGTAGCCGGTGACCAGCGTGCCGGAACCGTCCAGGATGTGGTACACCTCGCTGACCTTGTCATGCTCAGCCACCGCCGATCCCGCGGATTGCGTGCCTCCCCGGTACACCACCCCGATATCCACATTGGATTTGCCGACGTCCACGGCGCGCACCTGCTGATCGGACGTGGAGTTCGTGGCGCGGGCCGGAGCCCGGTTCAGATATGCCTGAATTTCCTCATTGGCAATATAGGTCGCCGAGCATTTATTACAGGTTGGATTCTGCGCCGCGAGTGTAAACGCGAATCTCGCCGCGGCCGGAAGCATGAGGCTTTTGCGCATGATTATTTTCCTCCCGCCGGCCAGACCACACACTGATCGGATTTTGTGACCGGCCCGATCCCCTTGAAAACGAATTTCTGCACGCGCTGTCCGCGATACGTCTCCGTCGTATAGATATTTCCCTTCGAATCGGTCGCGATGCTGTGGACGCCGTAAAATTCGCCCGGCTGGCGCCCGCCGTCGCCGAAACTGGTCAGAATTTCGAGAGTGCTTCGGTCGAGGATATGCACCTTATCGTTTTCGCCGTCGGCGACATAGAGGAATCTCTGCTGCGGATCGCTCGAAAAGGCAATATCCCAGACCGATCCCGAGCCGAGCGTCTGTTTCTCGATGAACTTCTCTTTGACAAACGTTCCATCGGGTTTAAAGACCTGGATACGGTCATTCACGCGATCGCAAACATAGACCAGTCCGTCGCGTGAGAGTTGTGCGCAATGGACAGGATTGCGGAACTGGCGTGCGGGGGCGGCTTTCTGGTTGTACGGGCCGGGGTCGGCGTCGTCGGGCTTGTTGCCATAGGCGCCCCAGTGGCGTTTATATTTCCCCGTCGTGGCGTCGAACACGATGACGCGATGATTGCCGTAGCCATCGGCGACGTAGAGTTCGTTGGTCTTCGGATCGACAAACGTCTTGGCGGGGAGCCGGAGATTTTTCACGTCGTTGCTGCCCCGGCTGCTGTGCGGCTTTCCGATCTGCATGAGAAATTTGCCGTCGGGGCTGAATTTGAGGACCATGTTGTCCTCGAAGCTGTTGAAGGCCGCAGGCGCGCTTCTGCCGCGAGCCGGCTCGTCCGTGCCGCCGGTGGCGCCGCGGCCGCTGGTCGCGTCACGTCCGTTGCCTCCGATCCAGACGTTGCCCTGGTAATCGACCGTGATGCCGTGGTTGGAAACGGGCCAGTCGTAGCCCTTCCCCGGTCCGCCCCAGTGGCGTTTATACTTCCCCGTCGTGGCGTCGAACACGATGACGCGATGATTGCCGTAGCCATCTGCGACGTAGAGTTCATTGGTCTTCGGATCGACAAACGTCTTGGCGGGGAGCCGGAGATTTTTCACGTCGTTGCTGCCCCGGCTGCTGTGCGGCTTTCCGATCTGCAGGAGAAATTTGCCGTCGGGGGTGAATTTGAGG
>CAZXCO010000170.1:0-3902 GCA_964639095.1 uncultured Solibacteraceae bacterium | reverse complement strand
GTTCTCCAGCGCCAGCGCGATCGCATCCGATAGCGACAGGTACAGATTGCCCGCCCGGATCAACTCCTCCAGCCGATTCGAATTCGAAACATCGATGGGGGGCACGGTTTGCGGGTTATACCGCCTCGTGATGTTGTTCATGAAGCCGCCGCTCGACGAGAGCACGGGCGCCCGATTGTCACGGCTCTGCCCGTAACCCGCCGGCGCCAGCAGCAGAGCGACCCCTAGCAGCGCAATGTTCTTCTTCACACAGTTCATGACGTCGTTACCTCGATGGAATTACGCACGATTCGCCCCGCCCGTTCGCGGAAACAAGGCTTGCTGTGAACGTGCATTCCGCCCGCCACAGCCATCGCGTTGAAATTGTTGGGACTCGGCTCGCGCCCCGTGTCCGGAAATGAACGATCACGCCCGCTACCGGACACACCTTTACTAGCGTAGTTCATTCGTAGCGGAGCGCTTCAATAGGATCGAGCAGCGCGGCCTTGCGCGCCGGGTAATAACCGAAGAAAATACCCACCAGCCCAGAGAATACCACCGCCGCGATGATCGACGGGATGCTCACCAGCGTGTTCCAGGCGAAGAAGGTCGAAATCAGCACACTCGCCCCCACGCCGATCAACACGCCCAGCGAGCCGCCCAGCAGCGACAGCGTGACCGCCTCCACCAGGAACTGCCCCAGAATGTCGTTGGTCTTCGCGCCCACCGCCTGCCGCAGCCCGATCTCCTTCGTGCGCTCGGTGACGCTCACCAGCATGATGTTCATGATACCGATGCCGCCTACCACGAGCGACACCGAAGCGATCGCCGCCAGCAGCAACCCGGTGGTATTCGCCGATTCCTGAGCCGCCGCCGCGACCTCTTCCAGGCTCCGTACCTGGAAATCGTCGTCTTCATTCGGCTGCAGCTTGTGCCGCTGCCGCAACAGGCTTTCGATCTCCGTCAGCGCCGACTGCGTGCGCCCATCGCGGGCCTGCACCATGATGCGCCCCACCTGGTTCGTCGCATTCGAGCGATTGGACCCGCTGACCTTCTTCTTCGCGGTCGTAATCGGCATGATGATGTAGTCGTCCTGATCCTGGCCGGTCGCCGATTGACCCTTCGGCTTCGTAACGCCGATTACGGTAAACGGAATGTTCCGGATACGGATCTGCTGCCCCACTGGATCGCTGTCCGGGAACAGATTGTCCACCACCGTCTTGCCCAGAACACAGATCTTGGCGGCGCTGCGGACCTGATCCATCGTGAACATCTCGCCATAATCCAGCTTGATGTCCCGAATCTCCAGATATTCCGGCCATACGCCCTGAATCTGCGTGCGCCAGTTCGTGTTCTGGAAGATCACCTGCTGCCCATTTTCCTGCTGCGGGGATGCATGCAGCACGCTGACCAGTTCATCCTGGATCGCGGCCGCATCCTCCATCGTCAGGGTCTGTGCGTTGCCGTTGCCGTTGCGGACGCCGCCCTGGTTCTGGCTCGCGCCCTGCACGATGATGACGTTGCTCCCGATCGACGCAATCTGCTGCTTAATGCGGTCCGCCGCGCCGCTGCCGATCGACACCATCGCGATCACCGCGCCCACGCCGATGATGATGCCGAGCATCGTCAGCACGCTCCGCAGTTTGTTCACCCGCAGCGCGCGGAACGCAATGCGCATGCTTTGGAAAATCTTGTTCATCGTTTCTGACCGGGGCTAGGCCACCGGCTCCTCTTCCTCAAACTGAACTTCCGTCCAGTTCTCCAACTCCTCGGCCGCGTTGCGAGGCTCGTCCACCCGCTCATCCGTCTTCACGTGGCCGTCCTTGAACACGATGATGCGGTCAGCGTAGTGCGCGATATCCGGCTCGTGCGTCACCACCACGATGCTCATGCCCTTCTCCCGGTTCAGTTTCTGGAAGATGGCCATGATCTCGACGCTGGTCTTCGAATCGAGCGCGCCCGTCGGCTCGTCCGCCAGAATCAACTGCGGGTTGCAGATCAGCGACCGCGCAATCGCGACGCGCTGCTGCTGGCCGCCCGACAACTGGCTCGGGTGATTGTCCAAGCGATGCCCCAGGCCCACCGATTCCAGCGCGGCAATCGCCCGGTCCTTGAACGTTTTCTTGTCCCCGTCCGAATACAGGAGCGGCAGTTCGACATTCTCCACCGCAGACGTCCGTGCCAGCAGGTTGAACTGCTGGAATACGAACCCGATCTTCCGGTTGCGAATCTCCGCCAACTCGTCGCGATCCAGGCTGCTGACATCCACGCCGTCCAGGAAATACTTCCCGCTGGTCGGCTTGTCCAGGCAACCGATGATATTCATGAAGGTCGACTTGCCCGAGCCCGACGGTCCCATGATGGCCACAAAACTGCCGCGCTCAATCGTATTCGTCACGCCCCGAAGCGCGTGCACCTGCTGGTCGCCCATCACATAGGTCTTGTGCAGGTGCTCGGTCCGGATCAGGATCGAGTCTTCGCGGTGCCCATTGGACGAGGGATTCAGCTTCGCCATGACTAGAACCCGAAGCCTCCTCTGCCGCCCTTATTGAAGTTATTGTTCCCGCCGAAGTTGTTGTTGTTATTGCCCTTGTTCTGCGTGGGTTGCGCCACCAGACCTTCAACGGCCGTCACCAACTCATCGCCTTCCTTCAAAGGAGCGTTGCCGTTCGGACTGGCCAACAACTGGATCCAGTTTCCATCCGTAATGCCTGTACGAACGCGAACGGCCTCAATCTCATTCTCCTTGCCGGTCAGCCGGTAAACCGTCTGGAACTGCGGACGAGTACCGCCGCCTCCACCACGGCCGAAGCCCGCGAAGTTGTTCCCGCTGTTCTGGCCGCCGTTCCTGTTCCCGCCATTGCGGCCGCCGTTATTGCCGCCCTTGTCACTGCCGCCCTTGTCATTACCGCCATTCCGGCCCTGGAACTGACTGCGATCAAAACCTTGGCCATCGCGGCCCTTGAACTGGCTCGGATCGAAGCCCTTGCCGTCACGGCCCTTGAATTGGCTGGGATCGAAGTTGCCGCGCCCGCCGCCGTTGGAACCGCCATCGCTGCCATCGCCAGCACCACCATTGCCCCGGCGCCGGAACCCGCCGCCGTTCTCTCCCGGAGGCGCGCTGCCGTTGCTGTTCGCATCCACGCTGTCCGCACGATTGCGGCGATTGTCACCCTTGCTCGTATCCGCTTGGGCCACCGTCTGCGTACCCTTCGAAGGATCGCTGTTGTCGCTTGTCTGCTTCGTGTCGCCGGACTTCGCATCGCCGCCCGGATTGGCGTCACCTTTATTGAAACCGCCCTTGCCGCCCTTGCCGCCTTTACCCTTGCCGCCCACATCGCCGATGACCTTCAGTTCCTCCGGCGGACGGAAGCGCAGAGCTGCGCTGGGAATGCGGAGCGTGTCGTCCACGTGATCCACAATGATGCGCGTGTTCGCCGTCATGCCGGGGAACAGCCGCAGGTCCGAATTGTCTACGCTCACCACCACCGTGTAGCTGATGACGTTCTGTACGTTCACCGCGGCGCGGCGAACCTGAATCACTTCTCCCCGGAACGTCTGCCCTGGGAACGCATCCACAGTGAACGTCGCCGGCTGACCCAACTGCACGCGGCTGATATCCGACTCGTCGATGTTCGTATCCAGGTGCATGGTCGTCAGATCTTCCGCGATTTCGTACAACTGCGGCGCCGTCATCGACGACTGCACGGTCTGGCCCTCGTTCATGTTGCGCGCGATGACGATGCCGTCCACCGGCGCCTCGATGCGCGTGAAGCTCAATTGCAATTGCGCGTCCTGCAATTGGCCTTCGGCCTGCTTGATCTGCGCCTCGGCTGTCGTCCTCTGCGTAACAGTCACGTCGCGCTGCGCCTTGGAGGATTCGAGCGATGCCTTCGCCGACTTCAATTGCGCCTCCGCCGAGT
>CAZXCO010000169.1:0-7010 GCA_964639095.1 uncultured Solibacteraceae bacterium | reverse complement strand
CGAGCGGCACGTCGACGCGCTCGGTGGCGTGCAGCATTTCCTGGAAGCGCGCGGCGCCCAGCGCGAAGTTGTCCCCGGCCGCGGAGCGCTGCGATTCAAACCACGCGTCGAGAGATTTCAAGTCGCGGATGGCGGCCTGATTCGCCTCGGAGAAATCCTTCTGAAGCTGCGGGTCGTGCACCGGCTGGAAAATCCCGGGCACGTCGTGCTCGAAGTATTGCGCCAGTCCGCCGAACGTGAGCCGGCCCTGATCGATATAGGTCCGCGGCAGAGGGGTGCGCAGATTCGCGCGAATCTGCTGCAGCGCGACAGGAAGCGCGCGCTCGTAATCGATGAAGGCGCGCATGCGCTGTTCAAGCGGGGCATAGGGCCGCGTCAGATAGACGCTGGGATCGATCGGGTTGCTGTAATAGTACGGGTTGACGTAAGGCCATTGCGCCGACTCCATCCAGAACAGGTCGGAATCGATGGAAGCGATCAGGTAGTCGCGTTCGAACTGCTGCTTTGTGTCGAGTCCGTTGAACGCGGCGGCGCGGGTTCGCTCGGAGTGCAGGCGCGCGATCTCACGGTTGAAGGCTTCGCGGCTGAAGTCGGGCAGTTTTCCGTCGAACTCGTGCCGTCCGGAAGTCACCGCGATATCGGGGTGCACTTTGAAATAGGCTTCGAGATAGCCCGCGACGTATTTATCCCAATCCACGGATGCCGATTCTCCTGCCGGATGCGTCCCGCAGCCCGTCACCAGGAGCAGGGGAGCGATCCACAGTAAACGCATGTCTTTCCAGATTCGCACAGGCCAGATCCGCACAGGCATATGATACAGACTGGCTGCCGGCGAGCTTCCATTGACGACGCACCCCAGGACACGCTACCGCTACGTCGAGCTCATCGTTCTGATGGGCGTGCTGCAGGCCTTCGCGCCGCTCTCGATCGACATGTATCTGCCGTCGATGCCGCTGCTCGAAAGGGTCTTCCACGCCACAACTGCCGAGGTGCAGGTCACGCTGGTGACATTCCTGCTTGGCTATGCCGTCGGACAGTCGCTTTACGGTCCGGTGACCGATCGATTCGGCCGGAAGCCTCCCCTGTATTTCAGTCTGACGCTGTTCGTGTTCTCCTCGATCGCGTGCGCGCTTTCGAAGTCAATCGGCGCGCTTGCTGTATTCCGGCTGCTGCAGGCGCTCGGCGCGTGCGGGGGCGCCGTGGTGTCGCGGGCGATGGTGCGCGATCTTTTTCCGCCGGCGGAACTGCGGCGCATTTTCTCGATGCTGGTTCTCGTGCTGGGAGCTTCGCCGCTGATTTCGCCGTTCATCGGCGGATATCTGCTGGTGTGGTTCGGCTGGAAATCGGTTTTCTTCACGCAGGCCGGTCTGGGCGTTTTGACGCTTGCCGCCATGCATTTTCGCCTCGACGAATCTCTCGCTCCGGAGAACGCGCGCCCTCTTCATCCCGGCCACGTGGTTTCGAGCTACGCGCAACTTTTGCGGGACCGGACTTTTGTCGGCGCCTCGCTCGTGTGCGGCTTCAGTTCCGCGGGCATGTTCGCCTACATCGCGAGCGCGCCGTTCGTTTTCATCAATCTTTACAAGCTTCCACCGCAGCAGTTCGGCTGGCTTTTCGGCTTCATCGCCGCGGGGCTGATTGCGGCGTCGCAGGTGAACGGCCGCCTGTCGCATAAGACCGCGATCTGGCGGGTCCTGCGCACGGCGAATCTGGTCCAGTTGGGGTCCGGACTGGCGGTTCTGGCCACGGTTTCGGCGGGCTTCGGCGGGCTGGCCGGAATCTTCGCCCCGGTCTTTGTCTATATGTGCGCGACCGGCTTCGTGTTTCCGAACGGGAATACGATCGCGATGATGCGGCACGGCGAAATGGCCGGCACGGCCTCGGCTCTGCTGGGCACCAATCAATTCGTCATCGCGTCCCTCACGACCATCGTGCTGGGCGCGATCGATAATTCGTCGGCGATGCCGATGGCCATTGTGATTGCAGGGTGCGGGGCCGCGGCCACGGCGCTCAACTTTGCGTCTCTCGGGCCACGGCTTGAAACGGCTCCAGGGGCGCAGACCGCGGATTCGGCGGGTCTGACGGCACAGGCCGCACGGCCAGCGCAAATCGAGACGCCCGGTTAGAATTCAGGAATGTTCCTTTCCTCCTGGCGTCCGGCCGCCCTCACGGCGCTGCTTGGCGCAACGCTCTTTTCCGCTCACGCGCAGACTTCCGGTCACAAACATCTGATGGCCGTCGTCAGCAAAGGCCTCCCCGGCGTCACGCTCTATGATGCCGATACCGACCAGTCGATCTGCAGCGCGAAAACGGGCGTGAGCCCCCACGAGGCGGCCTTTTCCCCGGACGGCGGGACACTTTACCTGCCGGTCTACGGCTCCTCGAACGTGGGTCAGCCGGGAACGGATGAGCACATGATTCACTTCATCGACACTTCCGATTGCCGGATCGTTTATTCGATGGATACGGGCGATTACAAGCGCCCGCACTTCCCGTTTGTTGGGCCGAGCGGTCTGCTGTATGTGACTTCGGAGCTGAAGGAATCCATTCTGATCATCGATCCGAAACAGCGGAAGATCGTGGGCACGATTCCCACCGGTTCCGGAACCACCCACTTCTTCGCCATGACGACAGACGAGAAGAAGATGTTCACCAGCAACGTGATGGCGAAGTCTCTTTCGGTCCTCGATATTCCCGGACGCAAGGTTGTCAAGGTCATCGATACCGGGACCGGGAATCAGCGGATGACGGTGAGTCCGGACGACAAGTGGTTTGTCACGAGCCTGGGGCAGGAGAGAAAGATTCCCTTCTACCGGACGTCCGACTACGAGCTGGATTTCGCAGTGGACGTGGAAGGATCGCCGTTTGTCGCCCGCTTCAGCCCGGATGGGAAATACCTCTATGACATGGGGAACGCGCCTCGCGGCGCGCAGCCGCGGGGGATCCGGTTATGGAAGATCGACGTCGCGGCGCGCAAGGTCGTCGCGGCCTCGTCCGAAGCGCTGGGGAACGGCACGGGCGGTATTCAGGTCAGCCCGTTCAACGGAAGAGTCTACTTTACTGCCTACTCGGGCCACATTGGCGTTCTCGATCCGGACACCCTGAAGGTGATCAAAGAGATTCCGGCCGAGATGACGCCCGACGGCCTGTTCTTCGGCGCCGTGAAATGACGCGCTTCAGAAGCTCAGACGCAAGGCGAACTGCAGGCCTCTGGGGTCCGCCGCGGCAGTGGCCTGCCCGAAGCCAGCAGCCGGGTTCGCCGGCCAGGCTCCCGCGCCAAAGGTACTGTTCAATGAAACGCCGTTAAAGTGATTCAGGAGGTTGAAGGCCTCGGCCATCGCCTCCAGCCGGAGATGTTCCCGGATGGCGAATTTCCGGCTCAGGCGCGTGTTCACGCAGAGGAAGTCGAAGCCGGTTCCCGTGTTGCGGCCGATAAAGCCTCCATTGACCGCCGGGCGCGCAGCCGTCCCCTGAATCGTCGCCGATCCCGTTGTGATGTTGAATGGCAGTGCGGAATAATACTGCAGCATGCCACTCAGTTGAAAGCCATGCGTGAGCCGCTGCCAGCCCGTGCGGCCCCTCTCCATGGGCGAATGGATCGTGCCGTCGAAAACGAAACGGTGGCGCTGGTCGTCGTCTGACCGGCCGTAGTCGCGCCAGATATCGAAGTTGTCCATGGGACCGCTGAAAAAGAACTCGCCCGCATCGTCGAGCGCCCTGGAGAACGTGTAGGAGATCCGGTAGCTGCCCCATCGTGCGGGCTTCTGCACAAAGGAAATATGCATTCCGTCGTAATGCGAATCGCCCACCGGCGAATACTGGCTGTCATTGCCGAAGCCGGGATTCGGGCGGCACCCGTTGTTTCCGCCTGCAGGCACGCACGACGGCGCGTTCTGGTTGACCGACGCGATGAGGTGCAGGCCCCGCACGTGCTGGTAGCCGATGCTGATCGTGCTGCCCGCGCCGAGCTGGCGCTCAATCTCGACACTGCCCTGCTCGGAATACGCATTCTGCATGTGCGGATCCATGGTGGTGAAGTTGAAGAGCACGCCAGCCGGAATCGTCACGCCGCCGAGAATGCCGGGAAATACCGGCGCTCCGGTCTGACCGGGTGAAAGGCTGACGCCGATCTGGCGGAGGTTCGCCGGGTCCACCGTATTATTCGCCGAGAGAAGAGCATTTGCCAGCGCCCGCAGCGGCACCCGGTCGTAAAACAGGCCCCAGCTTCCGCGAATAATCGTTTTCCGCGATGCAAAAGGCGACCAGGCGAATCCGAGGCGCGGCGAGACGTTGTTTGTATCGGTGGCGATGGTCTTCAGAAATTGCAGATCGTAGCGAACGCCGAGATTCAGCGTCAGGTGCGTATCCGGCTTCCACTCGTCCTGCAGATAAATGCCGACGTTGGGATTCTGCTGGGGCACAACCGGATTGCCGGAGGTCTGGGTGAAACCGGAATTGTTGTAAATCCCGGCGAGAAAATTCGGGAGCGACGAAAAAGAATAGCTGCCGCGGAAAGATCGCGGAAACGTGATCGTATCGTCGTTGTAGAGAAAATCCGCGCCGGCCCGGAGGGCGTGGGCGCCCTCCTGGTAAGACAGGTTGTCGACGAGCTCGTAGAGGTTATTGAGGCGCGCCCGCGGCGAGACCGAAAGCGTGCCGAACGAAGCGACACCCGCGATGCTCACCGCCGGCCCGAAGGGGTCGGAAGGCGGAGCATCCAGGTTGCTGTGCGTAAACTGCCCGCGCGTTTCATTGACGAGCCGCGGCGAAAAGGCTGCAATGTTGCTGGCTGCGATGGTCTGGTCGGTGTTGTCGAGGCCGGCCGACGCGCTGGCGGCGCTCAGGCCGCCCGCGCCCCGCGAGTTCCGGCTGTGGACATCGTAGATGCTGTAGCGCGCGCTGAACTGGTCCCGATCGCTGAATTCATGATCGAGCCTGGCGAGGAAGTTTGTGTTGTGGACCGGGTTCGGATAAAGCCCGGTATCGATCGCCGGTCCTGGATATCCCACCGCGGCCAGCTTTGTGTTGATGGCGGCGACGTTGGCCGGACTGATGGTGATCAAGCCGGACTGATTCAGTTCCCGCTGCTCGAAATTCGCTAAAAAAAACGTCCGGTCGTGAACGATCGGCCCGCCCAGACTCGCGCCGTACTGGGCCTGTGTCATGGGGAGAACGGTATGCGACAGCCCGTTGGCGGCATTAAACCGGCTGTTCCTGAAAAAACCGTACAGGTCGCCGTGAAGCGTATTGGATCCGCTTTTCGTCACGATGTTGACATAGCCTCCTAAGGCCCGCCCGAATTCCGCCTGGCCGCCGGAGGTCACGACCTGAAGTTCGTCGACCACATCGAGCCCGTAAGAGATCCCGCTCAGACCCGCGGCATCATCGTTGGCCGAGAGGCCGTCGACGATGAAATTGTTGGAGAAATTGCGCTGGCTGCCAGTGGAAAGGCCCTGTCCCGGTACCGCCGAAGTCTCCGCGAAGAGCTGGTTACTGCCGGTGTTGGTCGGGGAAACACCCGGCACGAGCAACGCCAGATCGAGAAAATTTCGCCCGTTCAGCGGGAGTGCTCGTATCTCCGCCTGAGGCACGGTTCCCGCGATCTGGGATCGGGCAGCCTCGAGGACGGTGGAGCCCGCGCCGACGGTAATGCTCGACTGCTCGGACGCAATCGCCAGTGAAAACGGCAGTTCGAATGCCGAGCCGACCGTCAGCGTCAGAGAGCGCGTCTGATCGGCGAATCCGTCCTTATGAACGCGAATTTCATACTGACCGACTTTCAGATAAGGGAAACGAAACCGGCCATTCCTGTCAGTGCTCGCCGCTGTCGATCGATTGACGGCAAGCTCGCGCGCCGTCACCTGAGCACCCGGAATGACGGCGCCGGTCGCGTCCGTGACGCGTCCGCTGACGCTTGCGTAGTTGATGGATTCCTGCGCCGCGATCGCAAATACGATCGCAAGCGCGGACACCACGAGCCGGCAGGCTCGAAATGACGTCTGCAACTTTCCTCCTGTTTAAGCTGTGAACCGGACTAGAGAGCGATGGACCGCGTCTGGCCAAGGCTGGCGGGAGGTCCGCGCTTTTGCGCAGGATCGGTGAGAACTGCCCGAACGGGCCGATGGTTCAGGGAACGGGCTGTAAACCGGCAAAACAACAACTGGCCGGTTTGTGCAGCCGTACGCAGGATGACTCTTGAAGCAGCCTGCGTGGAGGGGCCTGCAGGAAACAGCGGACACCGGATTCGCAGCGTGCGCACCGAAGGTGCGGCAGGCGATCCCGCGCCGCCCCCGGCGGCCATGCAGTGGTGTTTTCCAAAGCGGCGGCAGCAGGCCGGGAGATTGGAAACCGGGTCCGCCATGAGCGCCGGTGCAATCAGCGGAAGGCTGATTGCGAGCAGCACAAGTGATGCAATGGCGCGGCGCATCCGGGAACTTCTTTTTCGATTATGTAACGACCCTGGCGATGAATCGTGAGTGTGCGACTCGGGCCTTCGCCGCGAGGCCGGGTTATCTGCCGAAGCCGCTGCTGAGACCGGCGCCGGGTGAGCGTTTCGATTCCGCGAGGATTTCATCGGCGATCTGCCGCGGGCTGTCCACGTTCGCAATCGCCAGGGCGCCGCTTTCCCCCGCGCTTTCGAGCCACAGATCTCCGACACCCAGGATGCGCTGCCCGAGCGACTGGCGCACGGTGACGTCCTGAATCTTGGCCACGTCGACGGTTCGCCGCGTCCGCGACAGCAAGCCGCTTTCGAGCGTCAGATGCTCGTCGTGGAGACGCATTTTGACCAGCCTGCGGCTGATATGCATTCGGATTGGCGGGAGCAGGGCGAGAAGCAGAACGGCAGGCGCCCAGGCCGGCCAGTCCGGCACGTATTCAAAGTAAGCCCAGATGCCGGCGAGGACAAAAATGCAGGCGAAGCCATACCCCGCCCACACGGTCTTCATGCTCGGTCGAATTGTGCGATCTTCCATGGGAAACAGGCGCTCTGCCGCCGGTCATCGCCAGCT
>CAZXCO010000168.1:0-5127 GCA_964639095.1 uncultured Solibacteraceae bacterium | reverse complement strand
GTGAACATGCGCATCATGGCTCGCATCGGGTTGCCGGTTCTGCGCGAGATTGACAAGGACTTCAAGCGCGTGGTGCCCTGCATGCATTCGGTCGGAGCGCCGCTCGCGCCCGGCCAGCAGGACGTGCCCTGGCCATGCAACGACGAGAAATATATCGTTCACTTTCCGGAAACACGCGAGATCTGGTCGTACGGGTCCGGCTACGGCGGGAACGCGCAGCTGGGCAAGAAGTGCTTCGCGCTGCGAATCGCGTCCAATATGGCGCGCGACGAAGGCTGGATGGCCGAACATATGCTCATCCTCGGCGTGGAGAATCCGCAGGGCGAGAAGACTTATGTGACTGCCGCCTTCCCCAGCGCCTGCGGGAAGACGAATTTCTCCATGCTGATACCGCCCGACGGTTTCGAGGGCTGGAAAGTATGGACGGTCGGCGACGATATCGCCTGGATCAGGCCGGATGCAAGCGGACGCCTGCGGGCCATCAATCCCGAGGCGGGTTTCTTCGGCGTCGCGCCGGGCACCTCGATGAAGACGAATCCGAACGCGATGGCGGCGCTGTCGCGGAACTCGATATTCACGAACGTGGCATTGACGCCGGACGGCGGAGTCTGGTGGGAAGGGATGACGGATGAGCCGCCCGCCGAGTGCACCGACTGGAAGGGCAACCGCTGGACGCCGGAGATCGCAAAGGCGACCGGAGCGAAAGCCGCCCATCCCAATTCCCGGTTCACCGCTCCGGCTTCGCAGTGCCCTACCATCGATCCGGCATGGGAAGATCCCGAGGGAGTGCCGGTCAGCGCGTTCATTTTCGGCGGACGCCGCGCCACCACAATGCCTCTGGTTTATCAGGCATTCAACTGGACCGCGGGGGTTTACGTTGGCGCGACGATGGGTTCGGAAATGACGGCCGCCGCTGTGGGAACAGTGGGCAAAGTCCGGCGCGATCCCATGGCCATGCTGCCGTTCTGCGGCTATCATATGGGCGATTATTTCCGCCACTGGATCAAGATGCAGCGGCGGATCACGGACACCCCGCAGATCTTCCATGTGAACTGGTTCCGCAAGAACGCCGAAGGTCAGTTCATCTGGCCGGGCTTCCGGGAGAACATGCGCGTGCTCAAGTGGGTCGTCGACCGCGCGCGGGGACGCGCCGCCGGAAAAGAGACGCCGATCGGCTGGATGCCGCGCTACGAAGACATTGAGTGGAGCGGTACGGATTTCTCCAGGGAGCAGTTCGACGAACTGCAGGCGCTCGACCGGGT
Source organism: uncultured Solibacteraceae bacterium (assembly GCA_964639095.1). Lineage (GTDB taxonomy): Bacteria > Acidobacteriota > Terriglobia > Bryobacterales > Bryobacteraceae > BOG-234. Next base: position 3,865 of record CAZXCO010000168.1, on the reverse strand, counting down.
CGCGTGGCGGAACGAGGTGGTGGGTCACGAGGAGTTGTTCATCAGCCTGCATGACCACCTGCCGCCCGAGATCGTGTACGAACGCGAACTGCTGATTTGCCGGCTGTAGCCCTTTTGAAACCGCGGGCAGGGCTTCGGCCCTGCCCGAAACCGCATTCGATCAGCGGCCGCCGGCCGCGATGCAGACAATACCGGCGAGAATCATCACCAGCGCCCCCACTTTGGCCTTCGTAATCGCCTCATTGAAAAACAGCTTCGACCAGAACAGCGTCCAGACGTAGCCGAGCGAAACCATCGGGTAAAGCACTGAGAGTTCGCCGTGCCGGACGCCCATGACGAAGGGCACGCTCGATCCGACAAACAGGGCGATGCCGAACCCCAGATGCCAGTTCAGAATGTAGCGGAATCCTCGGTTCAGGTGCGCCGCACCCAGCTTGAGATAGACGGCTCCGAACGACCCGATCAGCGACGCGAGCAGCACGAGCAGAATCGAACTGATCGGGGTCTTCAAGCGCGTGAACTCGCCCGTCCGAGAAGTCCCACGCCGCCGATGACGAGCGCGATCCCGACGACCTTCCAGACATTCATGTGCTCGCGGAAAAAATACATGGAGAGCAGATTGACCCAGACGTAAGTCAGCGCAATGATCGGGTAAAGCAGAGAGAGCTCGCCATCCCGCAGAGCCAGGATCAGCAGCAGCGCGTTACCCGACTGGAGCCCGTAACCGAGCAGCAGCGGAGCATTGTGAAGGAGGGCGGCCACAAACGGCGCCCAGGTAGCCGGGTCCGTCAGATGCCACACCGGCATGGCCCGGATGGCGCCAAACTTCATCAGGACCTGCGCCGCCGCGGCAAAAACCGTGCAGCCGAGCACCATATAAATCGAGGTGTTGGACCGCCGGATTGCCTGCCTGGAGCTCGCGATAACGGGACTGGCCATAGCCGCTCGGGACGATGAAAAGGTACTCTCAGGATAACAGCGTTTCCCGGTACAATGAGAGAAGTGGATCGATCAAAAGCTGTTATCGCCGACAAAACGTCCGCGCCGCCCGATACGGGCGCGGCCCCGAAGACCGCCGAGCCGCCTCGCGGATTCATCGCCGAGTGGACCGTCACCATTATTTTGCTGCTTTTCGGCACGACGACGCTGGTACAGGCATTCGTCATCCCGACGGGTTCGATGGAGGATACACTGCTCGTCGGCGACCACCTGCTGGTGGACAAGCTGGCTTTTGCGCCGCCCGGATCGATCAGCCGGCATCTTCTGCCTTACGAGGATGTGCACCGCGGCGACATTATCGTCTTCCGCTATCCGATCGACATCAAGCAGACTTTCGTCAAGCGCGTGATGGGCGTGGCGGGCGATCGCATCCGCCTCGAAAACAAGAGGGTCTGGCTGAACGGACACCTTTTGAACGAGCCCTACGCGGTTCACAAGCTCGACTACATTGATTCCTACCGGGATAACTTCCCTTCGGATCCGAACACGCCGCTTTATCCCCCCGCACAGACGATGCTGGAAAAGAACGTGAAGAACGGCGAAGTGATCGTGCCCCCCGGCTACTATTTCGCGATGGGCGATAACCGCGACCAGTCTCTCGACAGCCGGTACTGGGGATTCGTGCCCCGCGCGAATATCATCGGCAAGCCGCTGATCATTTACTGGTCCTACAACGCGACGACCGAGGAGCTTTCCGATCCATCCGACACGATCCCGCATTTCATCGACATTGCCACGCACCTGTTTTCCAAGACCCGCTGGAACCGTGAGCTGCGTCTGATTCATTCGTACCCGGTTCAATAGCGGCCACGGAAGACCGGATATGGCGAAAGCGAACTACTACGGCCTGATTCTGGCCGGGGGCAGAGGCACGCGATTCTGGCCCCGCAGCCGCAAACGTCACGCCAAACAGGTCCTCAACGTCACCGGTGAGCGCAGCCTGATCCAGGCCACAGTGGACCGGCTCGCGCCTGTGATTCCGCCCGAGCGCATCTGGATCCTGACCAACGATTTCGTGCGCGATGAGATCGTGCGCCAGTTGCCCGAAGTGCCGCCGTCGCAGATTATCGCCGAACCGGCGCAACGGAATACCGCGCCGGCCATCGCCCTGGCGGCGCATATTCTGCATTCGATCGATCCCAGGGCGGTGTTCGGAGTCTTTCCTTCCGATCACATCATTGGCGTCCCCAAACGGTATCTGCAGTTTGTGAAGGCCGCCCTCAAGGCTGCCGAAAAAGGCAAAATCGCCGTACTGGGAATCCAGCCGCGCTGGCCCGAGACGGGTTACGGGTACATCGAGTTTCCCAGGAACGCGGCGACGGGTATGATCGAAGCGCTCGACGTTGCCAGTTTTCAGGAAAAGCCGGACTTGAAAACCGCGAAAAAGTTCGTCCGGGCCGGGCGCTACTTCTGGAACGCCGGGATGTTCTTCTGGAAGGCAGAGACCGTGCTGCAGGCGATGCGGCGGCACCAGCCGAAAACGGCGACTCTGATCTCCAGCCTGCCGCCTTTTGCACAGCGGGATTTCGCCGCCAAACTCGCCGAAGCGTTCCCCCGTTGCGAGAACATCTCGGTGGATTTTGGCATCATCGAACATGCCGATAATGTTGTGGGATTCGCCTGCGATGAATTTGGCTGGAACGACGTCGGCAGTTGGAACGCTGTCTACGAACTCGTGCCGCGCGACGCCAACGCCAATGCCACGCGCTCGGAGTTGCTTTGCGCCGATTCGATCGGCAACTACGTCGATTGCGGCAAGAAACTCGTGGCGCTCCTCGGGGTGCGCGACCTGATCATCGTCGACACGCCCGATGCACTTCTCGTGGCGGACCGTTCACGCGCCCAGCAGGTCGGAGACATCGTGAAGCTGCTGGAAAAGAACCAGCGTGAAGAATTGCTGTAGAGGCGGAGCGGAGGCCGCCCTCAGCCCCGCTCGGCCTCCACAGACTGAAAGACCTTTTGCAGAATCGAGATCGCCTCATCGATTTCTTTTTCGGTCGTGATATAGGGCGGCAGGAAGCGCAGCACGGTCTCGTGTGTGCAGTTCATCAAGAGGCCCTCCTGCATTGCCCGATTGACGATCTCCTTGCCAGGGATCGCCAGTTGCACGCCAATCATCAGCCCGTACCCGCGGACTTCCCGAATCAAATCGAATCGCGCCGCCAGCCGCCGCAGTTCCTGGCGGAAGTAGTCGCCCACGCGGCGGATCTGGGGCAGCAGCCCACCCAGAATGTCGAAGAACTCCAGCGCCACACGCGCCCCGAGGGCGTTGCCCCCGAACGTCGATCCGTGCATTCCCGGCCGGATCGATCTGGCCGCACGCTCGTTCGCGCAGAAAAAGCCGAGCGGAATTCCGCAGGCGACCGGCTTCGCCGCCGTGATGATGTCGGGCATCACCGGCGGATCCACAAGCTGGTAGCCGAAATAAGTTCCCGCCCGGCCCACGCCGCACTGGATTTCATCAAAGCAGAGCAGCGCGTCGAACTTGTCGGCAAGTTCGCGGGCCCGCCGGCAAAACGCAGGATCCACCGGCAGCACGCCGCCTTCCCCCTGAATCCATTCGATGAAAATTCCGGCCGTGCGTTCGCTGACAGCCGCTTCGAGCGCCGCGATATCGTTGGGCGGCACAAATTTCACACCGGGAATCAGCGGCTCGAAATCCTTGCGATACTTCGGCTGCCCGGTAACCGAAAGCGCCCCGAGTGTGCGGCCGTGAAAAGAATTTTCCAGCGAGAGAATCTCGTATTTTTCGGGTGAAATGCCATGGCCGTGCGCCTTCATCATCTTGAGGGCGCCTTCGGTGGCCTCGGTCCCGCTGTTGCAGAAGAAGGTGCGGCGGAGGCCGCTGGCTTCGGCGATGCGCTTC
>CAZXCO010000167.1:0-2881 GCA_964639095.1 uncultured Solibacteraceae bacterium | reverse complement strand
CTCGCTTCGCTCGGCCTCCCTACGTTCCGCGGCGGGCAAAACCGTAGGGGAAGCCGAAGAGATACCGTTGATCTTCAACGTTGATTTCGTTTCTCGCCCTGCTCAGTAATTACGACCAGGAGAACTGTCTCATCAATGTTGGCACGGAGGGCGGAAGTGCTCCACAGGAGCGCTTCAGCAGGCTGCAAAGCAAATCAAGCGAGGGACCATGAACAGTGCTTTGATTACCGGAGGTGCCGGCTTTATCGGCAGCCATCTGGTTGATGCCCTTCTGCATGACGGTTGGCGAGTCACGGTCATCGACAATTTCGATCCTTTCTATCCGCTCGCCCTTAAATTGCGTAATGTCAAATCTCACCTCACGCACGTCAACTACAGTCTGATCGAGGCCGATATACGCCAACCGGATGCGCTCGCGCCATGTCTGGACAGGGAGTGGAGTGTGATCGTGCACCTCGCCGCGCGAGCCGGAGTGCGGCCGTCGATTGCGGACCCGATCGGGTACCAGGATGTCAACACCGGCGGAACACAGAATCTGCTGGAATTTGCCCGAAGAGCGGAAGTGCGGCAATTTGTCTTTGCATCTTCCAGCAGTGTTTATGGTGTCAACCCACGAGTGCCCTGGTCAGAGAGCGACGCGGACATGCAACCGATAAGCCCGTACGCAAGCACCAAGCTGAGTGGCGAATTCCTCGGGCACGTTTACAATCACCTCTACGGAATTCGTTTTCTGGCGCTTCGTTTCTTTACCGTATACGGACCACGGCAACGGCCGGATCTGGCTATTCATAAATTCGCGAGGGCGATTCTCGCAGGCCGGCCCATTCAACTGTTTGGAGACGGAACCACAAGGCGGGACTATACCTACATCGCCGATATTGTGGCAGGCATTCGCGCGGCGATGGACTACAACCGTACCAGGTTCGAAATATTCAATCTCGGGAATAACCACACTGTAGAGCTGAATCACCTGGTCGAAGCACTCGGTGATGCAATGAGCAGGAAGGCCCTTATCGAATATCTTCCTGAGCAGCCCGGTGACGTACCCCAGACGTGGGCGGACATCAGCAAGGCGGCCGCCCTCCTTGGATATAAACCAGCGACGGATTTCCGCAAGGGACTGGACGAGTTCGTAACCTGGCTCCGCGAAGTTGAACAAGCAGGCGTGCCGGCGAGTGCCTCGACAGCCGCCGGTGCCTGACTGACTCGATGCAACTCAAGGCTCTTGATTTCGAGGGTGTTCCCCGCCGCTTGCTGTCCCTGAACGCAGGCGGCATGCGGGAGTTATCGCAACCATGGACCTGCCGCGGCCAGACCGCTTTCGACCGGCTCGCATTCGCGACGCTCTGGTTCTTTGTCTTCACTGTGCCGTTCGAAAAGTCCCTGTTAATTGGCAGTTCCTCCGTCTCGCGTCTGGTCGGGGCTCTCATGGCGCCCGTGGTGGTGTTCGCCCTGGCCTCGCGGGGATGGCTGCTTCCACTGGTCAGGACAGACTGGGCTATCATCGCGTTCACCGCGTGGGTGGCGTTGAGCTACTTGTGGACGGTCTGGCCAGGTGATACCGTCGACAGGCTTTCAACACACCTGCAACTTCTGATCCTTGTTCTTGTAATCAGGCAGGTCTGTCTCACTAAAAAAAGTGTTCGCCATGTGGCGATGGCTTATGTGCTGGGAACGCTCGTGTCGTGCTGGGGAACATTCACTCAATTCGCGGCGCACGAGACATCCAGGTATGGCAGGTATTCCGGGGAAGGCTTCGATCCCAACGATCTCGGACTGGCTTTCGCGTTAAGTGTTCCGGTCTCCTACTATTTGTTCATACGAAGCCGCGGATGGACCGGAATCGTCTGGCTGCTGCAGATCGGAGCTGTTTCGGTCGCGTGTCTGTTAACAGCGTCGCGTATGGCTGCGATTGTGCTGGTTCTGGCCTTGACGATCGTCCCGGTTACCGCCTCCGCCCTGAATCCCCGGAAGCTCGGCATTTTGGTGATCGGGCTGATTATGGCGGCGGGCTGCTGCGTAATCTTTACTCCGCACTCCTCGTGGGATCGCTTGTCGACCATCACGGGCGAACTTACCGCGGGGACGCTGGACAGCAGAACAGAGGTCTGGGCGAGCGGATTGACGTCCTTTACAACGGCGCCCATTCTGGGCGTGGGAGCAGGAGCGTTCAAAGACGCAGTGTCACCGTTGCTGTCGTTTTACGACGAAAGCCACGCCTATGTCGCTCACAACACCTTTATCTCGGTCCTGACGGAGCTTGGCCTGGTTGGAATGGCCCTCTTTCTGGCGATCTTCGCCGGTGTGTGCGGCGCGGCCGCCGGTATCAGGCCGGCGCTCGAGCGGAACATGTGGATCGTGACCCTGATGGTGTGGACGGCCGGCGTCTTTACCCTGACCTGGGAACACATGAAACCGACGTGGATCCTGTTTGCACTCGTGCTGCAGGCGCGGGCGGTCACGGAGAATGAGCCGGAAGGGCAGGCTGTCAGGGCGGCGGCACCGCACCCGATCCGGGGAGTCGAACCCCTCGATCGATATCGATCTGGCGCGTGACGGGGACTCAGGCGACGAGGGCATTGTGGAAACCAACAACAGCCTGAATATTGCACAGCTGATTACCGGATCGGAGTACATCGGTGGAGCGGAGACTCACGTCAGAGAGCTTGTTTTCGGCCTGCAGGCGCATGGGCACAGATGCGTTGTTCTGTGTGGTCCGCCAGACGGCTTGTTCTGCGCACAACTGAGGGAGAGGGGAATTCAGGTCAGAATACTGTCCTCACTCAGAAAGAAGCTCAGTGCGGCGCCCGACACGATGGCGTTCCTGGAACTGGTCAGGGAACTCAGGCGGCTGAAGCCGGACATCGTCGCCGCACACACG
>CAZXCO010000166.1:0-14505 GCA_964639095.1 uncultured Solibacteraceae bacterium | reverse complement strand
GGCCATCGGAACGTTCATCCTGGCGCACGTCCAGCGCCTGAACTTCGACGACACGCTTTCACCCACTCTGCTTCTCCACCTGGGCATCGGCTATCAGGACAACAATTTCAACGACGATCCTCCGGTGCTCGACTACAACCCGGCCCAGGATCTCGGTCTGAAGGGCGCGACTGTCAATCGCCTGTTCCCCAGCTTCACGTTTCCCACGAGCCAGCCGCAGGGAGGATCAAAAAACCTCGGTCCGGGTTCAAACCGCCATCCGCTTCTGTATGAGAAGCCGACTGCGAACGCGAGCATGACCTGGGTCCGGAATAACCACACTTACAAGATCGGCGGAGAATTGCGGATCGACAGCAACGCCTCGACCCTCTACACTTACACGAACGGCATTTACAATTTCAGCGGCAACGAGACCGCGCTGCCCTATCTGCAGACGACGAGCATGAGCGGCGGCAACATCGGCTTTCCCTACGCCAGCTTTCTGCTCGGGCTTGTCGATTCCGTGAGAATCGCGAACGTCGAAAATATCCGGCTGGGCAAGCACCAGTTCGGAATTTTCGTGCAGGACACATGGAAGGTGACGCGCAAACTCACGCTCGACTACGGTCTGCGCTGGGATTACAGCACCTATCTCAAGGAACATAACGGCGAGCTGGCGCAATTCTCTCCAACCACGCCCAACCCGAGCGCCGGCGGGCTTCCCGGCGCAGTCATTTTCGAAGGTGACGGCTCGGGCCGGTGTAACTGCACGTTCGCGAAGAATTATCCCTATGCTATCGGGCCGCGCCTCGGCGCCGCCTATCAGTTCGCGCCCAAAACCGTTCTGCGCGCCGGCTTCGGCATTGTGTACTCGGGCACGGGCGATGCGAACGGCGCCACTCAGGGAGGCCTGACCGCTCCGGCCGCGGTGAACTCCCCCGCCTTCGGCACGCCGGTCATGACGCTGCAGAACGGCATCCCGTTCGCTGCGCCGCCGTTTCCGAACTTCGATCCCGGCCAGTATCCGCAGGCCGGATACGCCACGACGCAGGCGCCGCTGGTCTGGTATGACCAGAATGCCGGCCGCCCGGCGCGGCAGACACAGTGGAGCATCGGCATTCAGCGCGAACTGGCAAACAACCTTGTGGTGGAGGCCTCTTACGTCGGCAACCGCGGCGTGTGGTGGAATGCGCCGGGTCTGATCGACATCAACGCGCTGACGCCTCAGATCATTGGCGCGCACGGACTCAACCTCAACAATCCGGCCGATCAGAGTCTGCTGAAATCGCCGTTGAATTCCACTCTGGCGGCACAGCGCGGATTCAACACGCCTCCCTACCCCGGCTTCCCGATGACCGCGACGGTCGCGCAGTCCATGCGGCCGTTCCCCCAGTTCAGCAGCATCACGTCCCTGTTTTCCCCGCTGGGAAACACGTGGTACGACTCTCTGCAGGTCAAAGGAACAAAGCGTTATTCGCACGGCCTGAGCTTCACCACACTGTTTACCTGGCAGAAGCAGCTTTCGAATGCACCAGCCAGCAACGTCGTCGTTCCGGGGACGGGTAGTCAGCCCATCAACGATGTCTTCAACCGCGGGTTGAACAAGACTATTTCGCAGTATGACCAGCCGCTTTTGCTGACGATCTCGGCCAGCTACACCACGCCGGCGCTCCACACCAACAGAGTCGTCTCGTGGATCGCCCGCGACTGGAGCATCAATACACTGCTCGGATATTCAAGCGGCCTGCCCATCCTCGCACCCTACGCGAACAACAACCTGAACCAGTTGCTGCTGCGGAACGTCAACACGGGCTTCACGGGTACGTTTGCCGACCGCGTTCCCGGCGTGCCGCTCTTCACGCAGGACCTGAACTGCCACTGTTTCGACCCCACGCGCACGCTGGTGCTGAATCCAGCCGCCTGGACCGACCCGCCCGCCGGACAATTCGGCACTGCGGCTCCTTATTACAACGACTACAGGTATCAACGGCGTCCGAATGAAAACCTCGGGCTGGGCCGTATTTTCCGCATCCGGGAAAGAGCGCAGCTCAACATCCGGATTGAATTCACGAACATCTTCAATCGCGCGGAAATGCCGAATCCGGTCGCCACCAACGCAGCGCAGACGCCGACGCAGAACAAAGCGGGCGCTTACACCGCCGGCTTCGGCTGGATCAACACGGCCAGCGTGGGGGCGTCCACACCGGTGGGAACCGCAACCTCGCGCCAGGGCACGATTGTGGCACGGTTCACTTTCTGAAGCTCCGGCGCTCCGGAAAGACGTAACATCTGAGTGTGCGGCTGGTTTTGCTTTGGCTCATCCCGATCGCCTGCGCCGGGCCGCTGCAGGCGACGGCCATCGTGGCTGCGCTCTTCCCCGACGCGATCTACATCGCCGCCGACAGCCGCCTGACCAGCACGGCCAGCACCGGTCTCGCGACCGCGTCCGATGGCTGCAAGATCTTTCGGACGCCCGGGGCAGCATTCGCCGCCGCGGCGCTGTCTTCGGACAGCAGAACCGGTTTTGACTTCGCCGCCATTGCGAACGACGCCCTCGCAATGGCGAGCGGTCCTCTAAGCGCGCGCATCAGCGTGGTGGAACGCGCGCTTGCATCGCCAATGAAGAAAACCGCCGATGCAATCCACCAGGATTTTCCCGAGGCATACGAAGCCTTCCGCAAAGGGCGCTTCGCGCAGGCCGTTTTCGCCACATGGGAGAACGATCGCCCCGTGCTCATTGAGGACAACTGGAACATCACGACCGACGGAGAGATCCGGGAGGAGCGGTCTCCGGTAAACGACGACAAAAATCTGGTGATTCTCGGGTCCGGCAGCGAGGCGATTCTGAGATACGTAGATCGAAATCCCGATTGGTGGATGTTTCCGGCAGCGGAAGCGCTGGAGCGCCTGATCGAAGCCGCCATACGGGATGCCGGAACGGCGGCGCAACCCGATGTCGGCGGCGAGATTTCGATTCTGATGATCGACGCCCAGGGACAGCGCTGGATCCGGCCCGGCAACTGCGCCGAAGCCCCGCCAGACAGCCCCAGATAACAACCTGACTGCCCTGGATTTCGACGGGCCCCGCGTCCCCCAGGCGAGTCCACCACCCCAAAGTAGTGGATTTTTTCTGTTAATCACGCCACCAAAACGATGTTTACAAAATAACAATGGCAGCCATTTTGTTAACAAATCGTTAACTTTCTCGCTCAAGGAGGCTTTAAGCACAAAGTGGTCAGCACATCGAAGTGGGTCTTACTTGCCGCTGCATCCGTGTTTCTATTTGCGGGGACAGGTATCCTCGAGGCGCAGGCGACACGCGCAACCATTCAGGGCACCGTTACGGACACCACCGGCGCAGCCGTGCCCAATGCCGCCATACAGGTCCGGGATGTAGACACCAACACCACGCAAAACGCGGTGAGCGACAGTGCGGGCCGCTACTCCGGTCCCGATCTGCCGATCGGAAATTATGAGGTTCAGGTCTCCAATCCCGGGTTTCAGACTGTGATCCGTCGCGGGATCACACTGAGCGTGGGCAGCCAGACGGTTGTGAATGTGGCCCTCACGGTGGGCCAGACGCAACAGACGCTTACGGTCGAGGGCGCGGCTTCCCGGGTCGAGACGCAGTCGGCGGCGGTCGGCCAGTTGGTAAGCGATGTCCAGATGCTCGAACTGCCCTTGAACGGGCGCAATTTTGAGCAGTTGATCCTGCTCGCCCCGGGCGTGCAGCAGATACAGCCCTCGGGAGGGTCGTTCTATGGGCAGAGCGCGAATTATTCGATCGCCGGCTCCCGCCCGGAAGGACAGGCTTTTCTGCTCGACAACACTGACATCTCCAACTTCTGGAATCACGGAACGGGGTCGGGCGCCATCGGATCGTCGCTCGGCGTGGAATCCATCAATGAGTTCCAGACGGTGACGAACACTTACAGCGCGCAATTCGGAGGCAACGGCGCGGTGGTGAACGCCATCACGAAATCGGGCACCAACGCCCTTCACGGATCGGCATACGAATTTCTCCGCAACAGCGTCCTCGATGCCCGGAACTTTTTCGACGCCCAGAAACCGCCTTTCCGCCGGAATCAGTTTGGCGGCAGCCTGGGCGGCCCGATCAAAAAGGACAAGTTGTTTTTCTTCGTGAATTACGAGGGGCTCCAGCAATTGCTCGGCGAAAGCCGGGTCGCATTCGTTCCGGACGCTTCTGTCCGCGCGGGTGCTGCTCCCAACATCGCGCCCACGCTCGCTCTTTATCCCCTGCCAACAACCGAAATCGGCGGCGGGATCGGGACTCTGGTGACGTCAGCAAACGAACTGGCTCACGAGAACTACTTGCTGGCCCGGGGCGACTGGACGATCTCCGCCAACAATTCACTCTTCATGCGTTACGTCTCGGACCGGGCGGATTTTACGCAGCCGTTCAGCGGGTCCACCATCCCGTTGTGGCCCGAACTCGATCTCTCCCGCAATCAATATGGAACTGTTGAGGACCGCTGGACTCTCTCGCCCTCGATGGTAAACATCGCCCGCGTCAGCCTGGTGCGGCCCACTGAATCCGCCGCCATCACGAATAGCCTGCCGCAACTGGATTTCTTCCCCGGCTCGGGGCGCGAGAACGGCACGGTTGCTGTCAGCGGGCTTTCGACAATCGGCGCAACCACCACGCTGCCCTTTAATCTCGTTCAGAACCGCTTCACCTACGCGGACGAAATGTACTGGACGCATGGCGCGCACACGGTCGCGTTCGGAGTCTCGATCACGCGCACGCAAAACAATGTCTTCGCCCCGTTCGAGATCGGCGGCACATACACGTTCAACAGCCTGCAGGATTTCCTTAACGGAAACGCCTATACGCTGGTCGGCGCGCTTCCGTCGGCGGGCGACGCCACGCGCGATTTTCGCGAGCTCCTGTTCGCGCCCTACTTCAATGACCAGTGGAAAGTGCTTCCGAATCTGACGCTCAATCTGGGCCTGCGCTACCAGCCGACAACTAATCCGGTGGGCGTGCGGCATGAGGTGACGGCGCTGACCGACGCTCCTTATGGCACGGGTTTCGTGGATGTCAAGAACGCTTTCGCGAACAATCCATCGCTCCGGAACTGGGATCCGCGCGTCGGCTTCTCGTGGTCACCGTTCAAGGACAACAAGACGGTCGTCCGCGGAGGATTCGGAATCTTCCACGACGTGATCGTAGCGCGCGCCTACGTCACGGCCTATGTGCTCTCGCCCCCGGACACGCTTGGACTCCAGACGCATCCGCCTTATCCGGCGGCCTTCTCGGGAGGCGGCGCGGCGCTTCCGCCGAGCGAGGTCGAGGCCATCGACTACCAGACGAAGAATACGCCGTACATGATGCAGTACAACTTCAATATCCAGCGCGATCTCGGTCAGAACACGATTCTCACGCTCGGCTACGTCGGCTCGCGCGGTGTGCATCTGTTCGCCATGCGCGACGTCAACGCTCCAGTGCCCACGATCGACTCGGACGGCGTCTATCATTTCGCGTCCGTCGTCGATGGCGCCCTCGTTTCCAACCCGAGAGTCAATCCGGCCTTTGGGGAGATCGCGTCGCGGGCTCCGGTCGGCGACTCGAACTACAATTCCTTCCAGTTGAACCTGAATCGACAACTCACGAAAAATCTTCAGGCGCAGATCTCGTACGCGTGGGCGAAATCGATTGACGATAACTCGATCAGTTTCGGTCTTGAAGGCGGCGGGGCGCCGCAGAATTTTTCCAACCCGTTCAACGCTGCTTACGATCGCGGACGATCCAGTTTCGACCTGACGCACAGTTTCCGGGCGAGCAGCGTCTATATGCTGCCCCTTCACGGCAATCAGCTTCTCGAAGGGTGGCAGTTGAGCGGCATCTTCAGCGCCACGTCGGGCTTTCCCTTCACGGCCTATACCGGCTTCGATCAGACTGGTCTGCTCGGCGGCGGCACGCCCCGGCCGAATCTGAATGCCGGCTGCGTGAACCCCATTATCGGGCAACCCGGCGCCTGGTATAACCCGGCATGCTTCTCACTGCAGGCGCCGGGAACGCTCGGCAATCTCGGCCGCGATTCCCTTGTGGGCCCGGATCTCTTCGATCTCGATTTCGCGGTGATGAAGGATACGGCGATCCGGAAGATTTCGGATCAGTTCCACGTGCAGTTCCGGGCCGAAGCCTTCAATCTGATGAATCATCCCAATTTCGGACTGCCCAACCAGAACGTTTTCACGCAGACGACCGTCGGCAACGGAAAAATAAACCCCCAGGCGGGGAAAATCACGACGACGATTCCGAACAACCAGCGCGAGATTCAGTTTGCGGTGAAAGTCGTATTCTGAGCCTTTTCGGAAAACGCGTGGTCAGGACGGAGCCCCGCCCACGCGCCCGTTTTCATATAGATCCGCATGGCTCCGTGACCCCGGCGGTATACTGAACCTTCCCCCGCAGTTCAGCAGGAACTTCAGAAAGGACAGTCGAAAATTGCGAAACAAGCTTACAGTCGTTGGCGCCGGAAACGTCGGGGCCAACTGCGCCGTCTGGGCGGCGAAGAAGGAATTGGGAGATATCGTACTGGTGGATGTCGCCGAGGGCGTCCCGCAGGGTAAGGGCCTCGATCTGCTGCAGGCCGGCCCCGTGGAGGGTTACGACGTCTCGATCACCGGAGCAAATGATTACGGTCCCACGGCAAATTCCGACATCGTGATCATCACCGCCGGCTTCCCGCGCAAGCCCGGTATGAGCCGCGACGACCTTCTGCTCGCCAACTATGAAGTCATCCGGACCGCCACCGAAAAGGCTGTCGCCGTTTCTCCGGACGCCACCATCATTGTCGTGACGAATCCGCTGGACGCCATGGCTCAGGTCGCGCTGATGGCCTCGAAGTTGCCGAAGAACCGCGTTATCGGTATGGCGGGCGTGCTCGACTCGGCCCGCTTCCGCACTTTTATCGCCATGGAACTCGGCGTGTCGGCCGACAACGTGACGGCGGTTGTGCTGGGCGGCCACGGAGACACGATGGTGCCTCTGGTGCGCCTGTCGAACGTGTCCGGCATTCCGCTCACCGAGCTGATTCCGGCCGATCGCCTGAAGGCCATCGTGGACCGCACGGCCAGCGGCGGCGCCGAAATCGTGAAATATTTGAAAACCGGCAGCGCCTACTACGCCCCGGCCGCATCGGCCGTCGAAATGGCCGAATCGATTCTGCGCGACAAGAAGAAAGTGCTGCCCTGCTCCGCCTATCTGGAAGGCGAATACGGAATTCAGGGCCTTTTTGTCGGAGTGCCCTGCAAGCTCGGCGCGGGCGGCATCGAGAAGATCTACGAAATCAAACTGACCGACGAGGAGACGGCCGCGCTGCACAAGAGCGCCGGAGCCGTCAAGGAACTGGTGGACGTCATCAAAGCGAAGATGGCGGCTTAAGCGCGCCGGGGATGAAAACCGGCGCCCGGCTGCCGGTTTTCATCCCGCAGGATCCGGCCGGATCGTTGCGCCTCGAACCCGATCCTGCTAAAACAGGACGAAGGAGAATTGTTTTCTGGTCAGGTTTTGCGTACTCGCGAGCGGCAGCGCCGGAAATTCGGCGTTCCTCGCCACGTCGAAGACGCGAATCCTGGTCGACGCCGGGCTGAGCGTTCGCGAATTGACGCGCAGACTGGCGGAAATCGGCGAAAAGCCGGAAGATCTGGACGCGGTGCTGATCACGCACGAGCACTCCGACCATGTAGCTGGACTCGCCCGGCTGATTCGCGCCTGCCGGAAGAAGAAAAAGAATCTGCCCGTGTTCATCTCGCGCCTGACGGCTCCCGCGATCGACTGGACGGAGGGCGTGCCGGAAAAGGCCGCGCCGCCTGTGGAGCACTTTCAGGCCGGGTCCGGGTGGACCATCGGAAATATCGTCGTGCAGAGTTTCACCATTCCACATGACGCCATCGACCCCGTCGGCTTCTGCTTTTACGCGGAAGGCATTAAAATCGGCGTGGCCACCGATCTGGGATATATGCCGGAATCGATCAAGGTTCATCTGCGGCGTGTGCAGATGCTGCTGCTGGAATCGAATCACGATCTGGAGATGCTGAAAGTCGGCCCTTACCCCTGGAGCGTCAAGCAGCGCGTCATGGGCCGGAACGGGCATCTTTCGAATTCCCACACCTGCGATTACCTGGAGGCGGACCTGGACAACGGCGTGCAGACTCTCATCCTGGGACACCTGAGCGAGCAGAACAACCATCCGGAGATCGTGCGGATGGGGGCCATGCAGTCGCTGGCGGCGCGCGGTCTCGCGCCGCGCCTGGTGATCGCCGAACAAAAGACACAGACAGAGGTTTTTGCGTATTGATTCCCCGTTACACGCGCGCCGAAATCGGCGCCGTCTGGAGCGACCGCAATAAATTCCAGCAATGGCTGGAAGTCGAACTGGCGGCCACCGAGACCCTCGCCAGCCTGGGAGTGGTCCCGCAGGAGGATGCGGTCCTGCTGCGACGCCATGCCTCGTTCGACGTCCCGCGGATTTTTGAGATTGAAAAGCAGACCCGGCACGACGTGATCGCCTTCACGACGGCAGTGGCCGAGTCGATGGCGGCCGCCGGGCACGCGGGCGCGTCGCGCTGGTTCCACTACGGCATGACGTCGAACGACGTCGTGGATACGGCGCAGGCGCTGCAGATCGGGCAGGCCGCGCGGATTCTCCTTGCGGGAATCGCGAAGCTGCGCGAAGTGCTCAAGCGCCGCGCCCATGAATTCAAGGACGCGGTCCAGATCGGCCGCACGCACGGCGTTCACGCCGAGCCGATTACATTCGGCCTGAAGCTGGCTATCTGGTACGAGGAAGCGGGGCGCAACCAGCGGCGTCTCGAAGCCGCGGCCGAAGATCTGCGCGTGGGCAAGATCTCGGGCGCCGTCGGAACCTTCGCGCACATCGGCCCCGACGTGGAGGAAAAGATCTGCGAACGTCTGGGACTGAAACCGGCTCCGGTGGCCTCTCAGGTGATCCAGCGGGACCGGCACGCCCACTTCGTGGCGACTCTCGCGACTCTAACCGCCGGGCTCGAGAAGATCGCATTGGAAGTCCGGCATCTGCAGCGTACGGAAGTGCGCGAAGCGTCCGAATTCTTCGCGAAGGGCCAGAAGGGTTCGTCGGCGATGCCGCACAAGAAGAACCCGATCACGAGCGAGCAGATCTGCGGGCTCGCCCGCGTGGTCCGGGCCAACGCGCAGGCAGCCTTCGAGAACATCGCGCTCTGGCACGAACGCGACATCTCGCATTCGTCGGTCGAACGCATCATTCTGCCCGATACGACGATCCTCACCGACTATCTTCTCGAAAAGACGACGAACCTGGTGGACAAAATGTTCGTCTACCCGGAGCGGATGCGGCGCAATCTCGATCTGACGCGCGGTCTGGTGTTTTCCGGGCAACTGCTGCTCGATCTCGCCGCTGCCGGAATGCTGCGCGAACAGGCCTACGCGATCGTGCAGCGCCACGCGATGGAAGCCTGGGAGAGCGATGGCGATTTTCGCGCGGCGATCGAAGCGGATCCCGAAATCGCAGGGCTGCTGAATCCGGAACAGCTCGCCCACACGTTTTCGCTGGAACGCCAACTCAAGCACGTGGACGCGATTTTCGAGCGCGTATTCGGCGATCGCGCCTGATTTCCGTCCCGCTCAAACGATTTCAATGCTGACGGTGGGACCTCTCGGGGCCCAGACCCGCGGGCTGGTGGTCCGGAAGAAAACCCGCACCGGCGTTCCCACCGCCGCCGCAAGGTGAGAGATTCCGGAATCGTTCCCGATGAAGACGCGCGCCTGCCGCAACCAGCAGGCGAGATCGTACAGGTCGTCGATCCGGACTGCACCTTCGAGCGTTTCTTCGGGGCCGCAGAGCCAGTGAACCTGCATCGCCTCGCCCAATCTTTGCGCCGCGGACTCGAAGATCCCCATCGGCGCCCGTTTCGCCGGACTGCTCGCGAAGGGATGGATAACGGCGAATGTTCTGGCAGCCCGGGGACAGCGGATTTCGGGAAATCGGGACGCCGGCTTCGCGCCGAGCGACCGCACCTGCTCGTTATAGAAATCGACGGCATGGAGGCCGCCATCCGGAAGCGCGGGCAGGAAATGAAAGGGCAGGCCGAGATCCGTCGTTAACTCCCGGAATTCCGGCCGGTTGGCTCCATACCAGGAGACGATGGAATCGAACCCGCGAAGCCGCTCGATCACATCGTCAGCGGGCAGCAGCCCCAGACGATTCAGGCCGGATGCAACAATGGATTGCGCCGAGTCTGCAAAGCGCGCCAGGGGAACGTTCGGTCCTGCGCACCACACCTCCGTATAATCCGCGCGCAGGGCTTCGAGCGCGGGCAGGCTGAGAATGAAGTCGCCGATGGCGCCGGGCCGTATTAAAAGACGCCGAATCGAAACAGGGGTCAACTGAATCACCAATTGTATGATGGGGAAAGTCTGGACTCAATGAATACAGTCGCTTTCGCGCCCCGCGCCGCGCACGATGTGATCGGAAATGTGGGCAACACCCCGCTGCTGCAGCTCATGAAGGTTGCGGCCGACCTCCCGGGAATCGAGATTTATGCCAAGGCGGAGTATTTCAATCCCGGCGGTTCGGTAAAGGACCGCCCGGCGCTCAACATGATTCTCGAAGGCGAGCGCGCAGGCAAACTGGGTCCGGGCAAGACTTTGATCGATTCCACCAGCGGCAATACGGGGATCGCCTATGCGATGATCTGCGCCGCCCGCGGCTATAAGGTGAAGCTCTGCCTGCCGGCGAACGCATCCCCCGAGAGAAAGCGCATTCTGAAGGCGTATGGCGCGGAACTGGTGCTGACGCCCGCCGAAGAGGGTTCGGACGGCGCGATCCGCGAGGTTCGCAAAATCTACGAAGCCGATCCGGATCGCTATTTCTATCCCGACCAGTACAACAACGACGCGAACTGGCGGGCGCATTATGAAACCACTGCGCCGGAGATCATCGAGCAGACCGAAGGCCGCGTCACCCACTTTGTGGCTCTGCTCGGCACAAGCGGCACTTTCATGGGCAACGCGCGGCGACTGCGCAAGGAACTGCCGCACGTCCAGTGCATTTCGGCGCAGCCCTCGAGCGGCTTCCACGGCATCGAGGGAACGAAACACATGCCGACGGCCATCGTGCCCGGCATTTACGACGAGAAGTTCGCCGACCGCAACCTGTGGATCGAGACCGAGGACTGCCATAAGATGGTGAGGCGCCTCGCGCGCGAGGAAGGTCTGCTGGTGGGAATTTCGGGCGGCGGCAATGTGGTCGCGGCCCTGACGCTCGCGAAGGAGCTGCATGCGCAGGGCAAACAGGGCGTGATCGTGACCATTCTTTGCGACAGCGCCGACAAGTACCTGAGCGAACACTTCTGGGACGAAGACTGATGATCAAAATCGACCGCGCCCCGTGGCGCGAAATGGTAAACCACGCGCAGGCCGTTTATCCCAACGAGTGCTGCGGCGCTATGATCGGAACCATCGACGGCGACGTCAAGAGCGTGACTCACACGATCGCGCTGGACAACGTCTCCGCCGGATCCCAGGCCGCGCGCTACGAACTGCGCCCCGAGGACCTGCTGCACGCCGACCGCGAAGCCCGCGAGCGCAAGCTCGACCTCATCGGCATCTACCATTCGCACCCCGACTGTGGCGCGTATTTCTCCGAAACCGATTTAAAGAACTCCTGCCCGTGGTATTCGTTTGTCGTCCTTTCCATTCAGGAGGGGCGCTTCGACCACGCCAACAGCTGGCTGCCCAACGCAGAGCAGACTCAAGCCGAAAAAGAGGAACTGATATGGCCCGAATCCTGATACCGACCCCGCTGCGGCAATTCGCCGACAAACTGGATACCGTCGAATTTCCCGGCAAGACCGTGGGCGAAGTGCTGACGGCGCTGACCGCGCGCTACCCGGATCTGAAGAAGAATCTTTATAACGATGAAGGCAAGCTCCGCAGCTTCGTCAACGTTTATCTGAACGACGAGGACATCCGCTACATCAACAGGGAGGCCAGCCCCGTCACCGAGAAGGACACGCTTTCCATTGTTCCGAGCATTGCCGGCGGCGCCTCGAATGAGGGGATCCGGCGTGCCTGAGGAAGTCAGTCTGTCGAAGGACGAGATCCTTCGCTACAGCCGCCACCTGATCATGCCGGAAGTCGGCATGGAAGGCCAGTTGAAGCTGAAGAAGGCGCGCGTGCTGCTGGTGGGCGCGGGCGGTCTCGGCGCTCCGCTCGGCCTCTATCTCGCGGCGGCGGGCGTCGGCAAGATCGGCATGGTCGATTTCGATGTCGTCGATTTCACCAACCTGCAGCGCCAGGTCATCCACGGCACCAAAGACGTCGGCAAGAGGAAGCTCGAGTCGGCGTTCGAGACGATGGCCGACATCCACCCGTACGTCGAGCTGGTCGGACACGAAACGGCGCTTTCGAGCGACAACGCGATGGAGATTTTCCAGGACTACGACATCATTGTCGATGGCACCGACAATTTCCCCACGCGCTATCTCGTCAACGATGCCTGCGTGCTTCTGAACAAGCCGAACGTCTATGGCTCGATTTTCCGCTTTGAAGGCCAGGCCACCGTATTCGCCTATGAGGGCGGACCCTGCTATCGCTGCCTGTACCCCGAGCCGCCACCCCCGGGACTCGTACCCAGTTGCGCGGAGGGCGGAGTGCTCGGGATTCTCCCTGGCACCATCGGGCTGATCCAGGCCACCGAAACCGTGAAGCTGATTCTCGGCGCCGGAGACCCTCTTGTTGGGCGTCTGCTTCTTTTCGATGCGCTCGGGATGAGATTCCGCGAACTCAAGCTGCGGAAGAATCCGGATTGTCCCGTCTGCGGCGAGCACCGCACGGTCACGAAACTGATCGATTATGTGCAGTTCTGCGGCGTCCCGCATCAGGAAGGTCCGGCGGAGCCGGTCGTGACGTCGGGAGATATCGAGGCGCCGGAACTCAAGGCGAAGCTCGATCGCGGCGACAAGTTCACGCTGATTGACGTCCGTGAGCCGCACGAGTTCCAGATCTGCCGGATTCCGGGATCGATTCTGATTCCGCTGGGCGAACTCCCCAAACGCGTCGGTGAACTCGACCAGAACGCCGAGATCGTGGCGCACTGCAAGAGCGGTGCGCGCAGCGCGAAAGCGGTCGATTTCCTGAAGCAGGCTGGATTCAGGAAGGTCCGCAACATGAAGGGCGGCATTCTCGCCTGGAGCGACAAGGTCGACCCGACCGTTCCGAAATACTGATTCCTGCGGTCCCGGCCCGGCTCACGTTGTTTGAAAACCATCGTGGGCCGGGCCTTTTTGTTTCAACCTTCGGAGCAGGCTGGGTTATCCGGGAAGTTCGCCGTGATACATTCTGGCCATGCGAAAGATTGTCATGCTGGCGCTCATCCTGCTCTCCACCGTCCCGCTGCGCGCAGAGATGAACGTGAAGGATTTCCTCTCTGTCCTGGCTGCGAATGACTCAACAATGACTCTGACGCTGAAAGGCTATCTGGAGGGTTTGGGTGAGGGCATGCAGGCCGCCACACTGGCAACGGAAACGGCGCCTTTGTTCTGCGCACCGAAGCCGGATCTCGGCGTTGACGTATATTCCGGCATTCTTCAGCAGGCGATCAAGGATTATTCCAAAACCGTGAGCACGGATGAACTCGGGAATACAAAGATTTCGGTCCTGCTGCTGGTCGGCCTGAAGCGCGAATACCCCTGCAAACAGAATTGATCGAGCGGATTCCGATTGTTCTGCTCACGATCGTCTGCCACGCGGAGGCAAGTAATCAAACCGCACCAGGTAGATATTCCTGCCTCGACCATGGTTCGCCACCTTGAGGAGATCGACGACCCCCGCGAAGCCTGACTTCGCGCGCCAATTGCGGAGTGACAGCCGGAAGGCCGATCGGTTCTATGGAATCCACTTCGATCTCGCCTTCCTCCATCCGATACCGCCCGCCTGCAAGCGTCGATGGCCTCGCCGCGCGCGAGGCCGGCGTCTTCCAGTGTTGCTGACCGGAAGGCCGGACCGCGCGCGACAATCTTAAGTTGCGCCCTTACTTTTGTTTTGAACCCCCCGCCGCGGGGTTCACCGGTACCAGCACCGGCGCTCCCTTGTCCTTCACCAGAAACACGACGAACTTTGCTGGCTTCGTCTTGCTGGCGTTCCGGCCAACGGTATGAATATCCTGAGGACCTTCATAGAACGTCTGGCCTGGCGTGAGTGTGACCTCTTTCCCGCCATTCAACTGCATCACAATCGATCCTTCCAGCACGTAGAGGAACGCATGCGCGTTGTGCCGGTGAACCGGGTCCGAGGCGCCGGGCGGATACACCACCGTAATCATCACACCTTCCTTGCCGGGAAATTCCGCAAGATCTTTCGACATGAGCGGCGTAACTTTGGCGTCCTGTGCGATCAGAGCGCCGGCGATGAGGAACGCCAGCGTTGAGGTCCATAGTGAGATCTTCATAAGCGTTCGCCCCTGCTGCACTCAGGCCCGCTGCCCCGCCGTCTTCGGG
>CAZXCO010000165.1:0-1608 GCA_964639095.1 uncultured Solibacteraceae bacterium | reverse complement strand
CGAACGTCGTCCGGCACAGCGGCGCCCGCCGCTGCGTTCACACGCGGGAATTCAAGGCGCACGAGCAGCTCTTTCCGCAGTTCCGGGAAGCCAAAGCGCTGCTGCGGCGCCTGCCCTGACGAGCGCTACCGATCGCCGCGTTTCGCCGGTCCGAACGTTTGATTCAGCAGGCCCGCCAGATGGTAGCCGCCCCGCGCCAGTTGCTCGCGAATGACGGGCAGTGCCTGTTGTACGTAGGCTTTGTCAATCGAGACGTGCGCTGCCGCGCTCTGATCGCGCTCCGAGTTGCAGGCCGCCTGGTCGGCCGGGCCGGCGTTGGCCGAAGCAACCGGGATGGGCGGCTTCAGACCGGGATATGCAACCATCGCGGCCAGAGCGTGGCTCTCCCACGTCCATTTCCGGATGTCGGCACGCGACGCCCCCCAGGCGGACCATTGTCGCGCGAAGGCCGCATCGAGAGCCGCGGCGTATTGCATCTGGCTCTGCCCGGTGGCCTCCAGCTCCCCCTGGATGATCGTGTGATCCCAGATCGCATGCAGATTCTCGGGTTTCGCTTCGGCGAGATACCGGATGGTGGTGCACCCGGCGCCGCGGTCATGATTATCGGACGCGTGCAGGGGCTGTTCCAGATCGCCCGCGAAATGGATCACGTACCGGAGCGCTTTCGCGCGCGCGGCGGCGGGCTGTTTCCCGTCCCGCAGGATGCCCAGCTCGTATTCGAGAGCTGTTACGATGCAGCCCGGCCTGCCCGCCGCGGGCGCGCACCACTGCGTCACGTCCTTTTTGCCTCTTGAATCCGCTGGAATTGCGAGCGGAATGTCGATGTAGTGCCATTCCGCCGTCTTCTCGATCGTCCTCGCGTCGTCGGCCCAGGTTGCGGCATCGGACATCGGGTCGCCCGGGCGGTCTTTGCAATAACGGCGGAGCGCGGGGTCGATCGGATTCCCGCGGAGCAACTGGTCAACTGCGGTCGAAGCCGCCGGCGTCAGATGGGCGCGCGCAATGAGCGCGGTCATTTGATGTCCCTCGCAACCCCACCCGAAGGCGGGCGTCGCAAGTAGCGGCAATGCCGCGAAGACGGAAAGGGCGAGCCGCATGATGGCCCATTGTAGCGGCGGATTATTTCAGACGAATTATTTCAAATGACGGCGGAGCGTCCAGATGTCGGGACGCGTGTTCTCGCGCTCCAGCTTCTTCCAGTCGTCCGCAATGTCAATCAGTTTCCCGGTGAGATGATTCGAGCGCTCGGAGGCAAGAAAAAGCGCCAGCTGGATCTGTTTCTCGGCCGGAACGCCGCCGGTCAGCCGCGCCTGCTCCGCTTCCTCGACTTCCTGCGCGCCGGCCCTTTCGCTCGCACCCAGAATCTCGTCGGTCATGGTGGTGTAAGTCGCGCCAGGGGAAAAGCAGTTGATCTGGACGTTGTGGTTTCGCACCTCTTCCGCGACCGATTCGACAAACCGCGCCACCGCGGCCTTGCTGGCGCTGTAGGGCGCGAGATTCGGACGCGGAGTCGAGGACGAACTGTCGGCGATGACGATGATCTTTCCCCTCCGCCGCTGGATCATTTGAGGCAAAACGGTCCGGCAGGCGTTCATCACCCCGATCACA
>CAZXCO010000164.1:0-13679 GCA_964639095.1 uncultured Solibacteraceae bacterium | reverse complement strand
CAGGGCCAGCAGGTCGGTATAGCTCCGCCCGTTCAGGGCAACCGCGGTGATCTCGTTGCTGGTCACCACCTGGCCGACCTGGGTGCTTTCGGTTTCGATCTGGACTCCGCTTTCGGTGACGTTCACCTCCGTCGCCTTCTGCGCCAGCTCGAGGGTGAGATCGATCTGGAGGACGCTGTCGAGATCGACCGCCAGATCCGGGCGGCTCTGCGGTTTGAATCCGTTGGCCTCGGCGCTCAGGTCGTAGTGGCCCACCGGCAGACTCGGGAAGGTGTAGGCGCCTTTGGCGTCGGTTGTCGCTTTCGTCTGAACGCCCTGCGCCTTGTTCGTCACCGTCACGGTGGCGCCGGGGATGACGGCGCCGGTCGGGTCTTTCAATGTCCCACCGATACTTCCGGTAACGGCCGCAGGGAGAAACGCTGCTCCTCCAAAGAGGAATAACGCGAACGAAGCGAAGAGGAATTTGCGCATGAAAGACCCACCTGAAAAGTAGCAACGATTCGGGGGCAATTCCTCTATGGAGTGGTCAACGCCGGTCAGTGACGCGTCAGTGACGGGAACGGCTCTTGGTTATCAGTGGCTTACGGCCGAAAGAGCAGACCGGGAAGACGCCCTCTCCAGCCCTTTCGTGACCGGCATCCTGTCGCATTTGCGACGTCGCCGTGATAGAGTGCAAATTCAATCGCAAGAGATTCAAACGAATGCTGATCGAAAATCCGCTGAATTCGTCCGAGCTCTCTTTCCCCATCCTCGAATGCTTCCACATTGTGGGATTCGCCATCTCCGTAGGGCCAATCGCCCTCGTCGATTTCCGGATGCTCGGATGGGGAATGCGGCGCGAGACCCCGGCGCAGATTTCTGACGACACATTCTATTGGACTTTGGGCGGGTTGATCCTGATGATCCTGTCGGGCCTGCTGCTCTTTTCGTCGGATCCCGACAATTACTACCTCAACTGGGCGTTCAACCTGAAAATGTTCTTTCTGGTGCTGGCGATCGTATTTAATTACACGATCCACCGCCAAGCGGTTGCCAGAACAGCGGAAAAAATCGCGGACAAGAAGGGGGGCGGGGGCAAACTGATCGCTTGCGTTTCGCTCTGCCTGTGGGCGTGTGTCATTTTCGGCGGAATCTTTATCGGCTTCCTGAATTCAACGTTGGATTTCAATCACATCTGACCATGCTGCTTTCATTCGCGCTGTGGGTTCAAAGCACTGTTTTCTTTACCTACCTGCGCGGATCGGCCTATGTTTACCCTTGCATCCTGTCGCTGCACATGGTTGCGATTGCCTTTTTCGGCGGCATGATCCTGATGACGGACCTCCGGCTTCTGGGGATCGCAATGCGCAGGCGCCCGGTGGCCGATGTGGCCGAGCAACTCCGGATACCGAAGCGCTATGGATTTCTGCTTGTCGCGACCTGCGGCATTCTGATGTTCTGCTGCAAGGCGGAAGAATACTACTACAACATTTTTTTCCGGCTCAAAGTGACGCTTCTGATTCTCGTCGCCATTCATGCGATTGCGTTTCGTGGAAGCGTGTATAACCGCGTTGCCGAATACGACCGCGAAGGGCGTGTGCCCGGGCGGGCGAAGCTGGCGGCGGCCTTATCGCTGGTCCTGTGGATCGGGATCGCCTGCATGGGCCGCGGCATCGGGTACATCGAACCTCCTCCCGGAATCCACGCGCAGCTTTTCGGCCTTTTGAATCTATGAGTTGTACCTGGCTATGACATTGTTTCGCACTGAAGATCCGCAGCCGGGTCTTCGCACAACTGACGCGCCATGAAAAAAACCTCGCTGCACCGTTTTGCCGTTCTGGCTGCCGTCGTGGCCTTTATCGTGATCGTTCTGGGCGCCACGCTCACGAGTGAGATCCGTCCTCTGCCTGGGACATCCACTTCTGCCACTACACCAGTCACAGCACCCACTCTGGATCTTGTCCACCGCATCGGCGGGTACGTGGTCGCCGCACTCACGATCGGCGTCGCCGTGCTGGCATCCAGCTTGTATGGATGGCTGGCGGTCGCTGTTGTGGTGCTGGAAGTCTTCCTCGGCAGTGTCCCGGTCGCGCATGCGCTCCTTGCGCCGATCCTCCTGTCGCTCCTGATCGCGATCGCCGTCTTCAGTTCGGAGAGCTGGCAGTCGCCTCCCGCTCTGGTTGAGAGCCCCTGGGGACCGTTGCGGCCCCTGTGCCTCCTGATTCCGATCCTGGCGATCATCCAGGTCGGCCTCGGAGCCGCCTTCCGGCACAATGACATGGGGGTGCTGTCTCATATCCTCAACGCAATTCTGGTGCTGGCCGTGGTTCTGATCGCCGGCGTCTTCGTGCTCCGCCAATATCCGGAACACCGCACCCTCCGGCCGGCGGCGCTCGCGCTGCTGATCATCACTGGCATCCAGGTTTTACTGGGATTCTCGGTTTATCTTGTTCTACTGATGTCGTCCGAAAACAACATGGGCCTGATCGTGACCGGGGTGTTGCATGTGGCGAACGGATCGCTGACCCTGGCGTCGAGTGTCGTGTTTGCCCTTCAGATACAACGAAATATGAAGGTCACTGACCGGTCTGTGACCCCGACTTGACCAGACAGGTGACGGGCCGGCGCTCCCCACCGCACGGGAGTGGAATAGAATTGGCGGCAGCCAGTCCAGGAAAGAAGAAATAAGGAATAAGGTGGTGTTATCAGAAAGATGCTGATTTACGACCTGAACGCAAATCCGCTCAATTCGAATGAATGGGCATTTCCCCTCACCGAGTGTTTCCACATCACGTCGTTCGCGCTTTCCATCGGGACTATCGTGCTCGTGGATCTTCGGATGCTCGGCCTCGCGCTGAAAAATCACACGGCCGCGCAGTTGACGAAGGACACGGGGATCTGGACATTCGCGGGACTGGTGATCGTCATTCTGTCCGGCCTGCTGATTTTCTCATCCGACCCGATCCATTATCTCTACAACTCGGCGTTCCGGTTCAAAGTCACGATGCTCCTGCTCGCGATCATTTTTAACTACACAATTCACCGCAAAGTCGCGCTATCGGGTTCCCCCGGAGCCTCAAAGGCAGTCGGAGCGCTGTCGCTGCTCATGTGGGTCTCTGTTGTCTATGGCGGTCTGTGGATCGCGTTTGTCTAGACGTCCATTCCGGGACGCAAGAGAAGGTTGAATATGTCCGCTGCTGAAATCAGCCACGCAATTCAAGACATCGGGTTTCTCACGTATATCCGCGAGTCTGGCTACACGTACCCCATCATCATGGCGACCCATCTCGCCTCGATCGCCGTCTTCGGCGGTCTGATTCTGATGACGGATCTGCGCCTGCTGGGTCTGGCGCTGATGGACTTCTCCATTACCGACGTAGTAAAACAAACGCGGCCCTGGAAGCAGCTCGGCTTCGTCATTATGGTGACCTGCGGGCTGCTGCTCGGGCTCTCCGAATCAGACAAGTATTACGGGAACCCCTACTTTCAGCTGAAGATGTTTTTCCTGGCCATGGTGGGGGTGCACGCGATCGTCTTCCATCGCAGCGTTTATGCCAATACGAAGGCTCTCGACGCCGCCGCGCCGAAGATTCCGGCGGTGGCGAAACGCGCCGGCGCGTTTTCACTGATCATCTGGATCTCGATTGCCTGCTGCGGCCGATGGATCGCCTATTATGAGCCGCCCAGGGCCAAAAATGGCGCACCGATCAGTCTGAATGTCCCGGCCCGCTCCAGCGCTACCGCGAAAATCGCGGCGGCTCTCACTCCGCAGAAGAGCCCTGGCGGGACTCCAACGGCAACTGGCCTCGCGAGGTAACGCGCCCGATCGGGGTTTTCTCCCGATCGCGGCGCCTGCCGCACATGCTTCTCTCCCTCGCGCAGTGGATTCAGGCTACGGGGTTATTCACGTATCTCCGAGTCACGCGCTGGCCTTACCCGATCATTCTTTCGTTGCACATGGTCATGATTGCCTTCTTCGGCGGCATGATCCTGATCACGGATCTCCGGCTGCTCGGCTGGGCCATGCGCAAGCGCTCGATTGCGGATGTACTGAACCAGTTGCGAGTTCCCAAGCGGATCGGATTCGTCCTGATGCTGAGCCTGGGGATTCTCCTGCTGGGCTGCAAGGCCGAGGAGTATTACTACAACGTCTTTTTCCGGGCCAAAATGCTGCTCCTGGGGTGCGTCGCGATCCATGCGCTCGTCTTCCGGCGGCGCGTCTATAACGTGCCGGAAGAACTGGACCGGCTCGGCGCCATCCCGGCGCGGGCCAAACTGGCCGCCGGATTGTCGCTGCTTCTGTGGGCCGGCATCGCCTGCATGGGGAGAGGGATTGGTTATGTCGATCCGCCGTTCGGCATCCATGCCCGGCTCAGTCCGGCCGGACCCGGTCCGGCAACCGAAAGCCCGACGTTCCTGGTAAGCGGGAACGCTATTTCGCCTCCTCGACCGTAAGATCCTCGCCGGGACCACCGGCGAACATTTTCGCCGAATCGTAGAATCCGGCGGTCGTCAGGTGGATTTGCACCTCTTTATTGCTCTTGTTCTGCCAGAACCAGCCGTGAATTCCGGTGGTCGGAGCGGTGAAGGCGCCGTAGGAATGGTCCTGACCGACCTTGTCGTCGAGCAGATAGCTCTCGAAGTATTCGGGATTCGGTTTCTTGTCCGGCTCGCCATGAAACTCGAACTGAACCTTTCCTGTCGCTTTCCAGGCGTAGACCATTCCGGCTCCCTTCTGCATGTGGTATTTGATTTCGACTCCCTCTTCCGGACGCAGACTGAGGTCCTCGGAATCGACTTTGTAGATTTTCGCCTCCGGAGTGTAAATTCCGGTCTGCGCCGGCGTGGCACGTCCCCCCGTAGCCGTGTCGGCGGCCTTCGAGATCCCGGTCAGACCGAGAGCCGCGCCGGTTTTCAGCGGATCGATGCCATACTCGGCCGGCAGCACGGCCGTAAACAGAATCAACAAGGCGACGGCAAGCGCGACCGCGCTGGCCTTGATGATGGCGGCCTTTGAAGGAGCCTGAACGGCGGCGAGATCTTTTTCTTCGATCATGATTCTTCTCTTCCTTAAGCGGCGACGAAATATCCCGTAATCTGATAGCCCACAAGAACCATTCCGACCACCATGAGGGCCGTGTTGGTCGCGAAGGCATGGCGGAAGAATCCACTCCGCGTTCGCCAGATGCTGAGGGCGATCAGGATCGCCGTCAGAGCCAGCACTTGCCCGATTTCCACTCCGACGTTAAAGCTGAGGATGTTGGTGACAAGGCCATTCCGGGAGAGATCCAGCTCCTGAAGCTTCGTTGCGAGGCCGAAGCCGTGGAACAGACCGAAGACCAGTACGGCGATTCGGGTATTGGGCTGGAACCCGAAGAGCCGCCGGAAGCCATCCATATTGTCGAAGGCCTTGTAGACCACCGAAAGGCCGATGATGGCGTCGATCACATAGGAATTTGCGTGGATGCCGCCCAGGACTCCCCCGAGCAGCGTAATACTGTGCCCCAGTGTGAACAGGCTGACGTATTGAACGATGTCCTTCAGTTTGTACAGGAAGAAGATCACACCGGCGAGGAACGCCAGATGGTCGTACCCGGTCACCATGTGCTTGGCGCCGAGATACACGAATGGGGCGATGGCCGCCCCTTTGGTGGACTGGACGAACGTGGCGTCGCGTTTGGACACATTATGGGCGCTGGCCGCCGTGGGAAAAACCAGTCCGGCAAGAATGACTGCAATGGCGATGAGGGATGCGGCTCGACTGAGCATGTTCGGTCTCGGGCTTCCTTAGAGTATGGTCTGGGTGGCGACCCATCGGCGGGTCTTGAATGGAGTCGAGTCTAACACGCTCCGGCGGAAGGCGCTGTCAACTTCAGGTCAATTTCCGGTCAATGACTCGGGACAGCTATTGTTTTGTTTGCTTTTTATGGGTGGCAGCGTCGGGACTCCGGGGCCGGCGCCGGCTCGGGCTCCATCGGCCCGGATTGACGCCAGCCTCCTGGGAACGGTAGATTGGAGTATTACCTCCTCCCTTTAGTCCCCATCGTCTAGAGGCCCAGGACATCGCCCTTTCACGGCGGTAACGGGGGTTCGAATCCCCCTGGGGACGCCACTTTTCAGCCTGGCTGGTCAAACTCCAAAATTCCGAAATTGCGTGAGATAATCAGGTGAACTTTCCGGAGTAAAGAGCTATGCCGCACGGGAAATTCTTTCTCGCGTTATCCGTCGTGTTTGCCGCTTCACTGCCGCTCGCCGCCCAGCAGCAGGATCAAACGCGGCTTTTTCAACAAACCGTCAGCGACCCCAACCCGAACGCGAATCTGCCGCAGCAGCCTGTCGGTCCCGACGATCTGCTCGGCCTTCAGGTCTACGATGCGCCCGAGTTTACGCGCACCGTGCGGGTCTCGGCGGATGGCACCATCCGGTTGCCCATGCTGAAGGACCCGATTCGTGTCCAGGGGCTCATGCCGGACGATATTAATGTCCTCATCAAGGAAGCCCTCGAACGGGCGCAGCTTTTCGTCGATCCCTTCGTCACCACCACGGTCGTCGATTATCACAGCCGCCCGATCAGCGTGACCGGAGCGGTTCGAACTCCGACCATATTCCAGGCCATCGGCAGCGTCAGTCTTCTCGATGCTCTGGCCCGGGCAGGCGGGCTCGTGCCCGATCAGGCGGGATCCGAAATCATTGTCACCCGGCCCAACGGCGACACGAAGACGCAATCGATCCAGCGAATCCCCGTG
Organism: uncultured Solibacteraceae bacterium; assembly: GCA_964639095.1. Classification (GTDB taxonomy): domain Bacteria; phylum Acidobacteriota; class Terriglobia; order Bryobacterales; family Bryobacteraceae; genus BOG-234. Next base: position 6,954 of record CAZXCO010000164.1, on the reverse strand, counting down.
AAGGCGCTCATGACAGGCGCCGATCCGGCATTGAATCTGAAACTGACCGGCGGAGAAGAGGTTCGCGTTCCGGACGTCGGCAAAATCGTCGTCGCCGGAAGCGTGGTTCACCCCGGAGCGTATCCGGTGCTCGACGGCGCCGCCAACACCGTCACGACGGCGATCGCGCAGGCGCAGGGGACCATTCAGTATTTTTCCCACACGGCGTATATTTACCGGCCGGACGCCAACGGCGCGATGCATGAAATCAAGGTAGACCTGGGCGGCATCCTGAAGCGCAAGAAGCCCGATATCACGCTGCAGGCGCGCGACGTTCTCTATGTGCCCGACAGCTCGGGGCGCCGCATCACCCAGAACACCATCAATTCGATTACCGGCGTCGGCGCCGCCGCCACCAGCGCGGCGATTTACGTGACGCGTTGAAACACGGGGAGGCCGCCGGGGCCATGGCCAGCGCGTCCGGTTCGAAAGTCAGAACACTCGACGATCTGGCCGAGGCTCGCGCCGCGTGGCGCAAGGCCGGGAAAACCGTGGTCTGGACGAACGGCTGCTTCGACCTTCTGCACGCCGGGCACATCCGCAGCCTGCGCGATGCGAAGGCGCTGGGAGATATCCTGATCGTTGGCGTCAACAGCGATGCGAGCGTGCGCGCGATCAAAGGCGATTCAAGACCCATCGTTCCCGAGGCGGACCGCGCCGAAGTGATCGCGGCTCTCGAAATGGTCGATTACGTGACGATCTTCGACGAGACGACTCCGGTGGCCGCTCTGGCCCGCCTGGAGCCGGAGATTCACTGCAAGGGCGCCGAATACGCCGGCGGCGCGCGGCCGTTCCCGGAGCGGGAGACGGTGCTGGCCTACGGTGGCGAGATCCGGTTTCTGCCGCTCCACCCGGGGCGATCGACGACGGACATCCTGCAGCGGATTGTCGAGGCAATGGGGCGCGAATGATATCCCAGGCGGCTCTGAATCGTTTTCTCGACCGCGCCTCCGCGATCCGTGTTCTCGTGGTGGGCGATGTCATGCTCGACGCTTACATCTCGGGATCGGCTTCCCGCATTTCCCCCGAAGCGCCGGTACCGGTCGTCAGCGTTTCCAGCCGCCGCTATCTGCCCGGGGGCGCCGCCAACGTGGCCGCCAATATCCTGGCGCTGGGCTCGCCCGTGTGGCTGGGCGGAGCAACGGGGGTCGACGAGCCGGCGATCCGGCTCCGCGGAGAACTCGACCGGGCGGGAGTCAACTGCGACGCCTTGATCGAGGATGCCGCGCGCCAGACGACGATGAAGACCCGCATTACCGCCGGCGGCCAGCAGATCGTGCGCTTCGATGACGAGGAATGCTCACCGCTTTCGGATGCCGCGAGCGATCTGCTTCGCGCCCGCTGTCAGGAAATTCTTCCGGGCATCGACGCGTGCGTGGTATCGGATTACGCCAAAGGCGTCGTCGGCGACGCTTTCTGCAGGTGGATCGTCGGCGAAGCCGTGAAACAGAACAAGCCGGTGGTTGTGGATCCGAAGTCCCGGGATCTTTCGCGGTACCGCGGGGCCACGGTCGTGACTCCGAATCTGGGAGAGACCGGGGCGGCCGCAGGCGAACCGATCGAAACTCCGTCAGATCTTGCCCATGCCGTCAGCCGGCTTCTACCCCGGATCGCGCCCTCTGCTCTGCTGGTCACGCGCGGCAAAGATGGCATGTCGCTTTTTGAGCCCCAGGGGACCGTGCAGCACCTGCCGGCGCTCAAGAGCGAAGTGGCCGACGTAACGGGAGCGGGCGATACGGTTGTCGGTGTTCTGGCTATCGCACTGGGAATGGGACTGCCCCTGTTCGACGCTGCGGGTATCGCCAACATCGCCGCAGGAGTGGCCGTCGGCCATCACGGCACCTGGGCTGTGCAGCGGGAGGAAATGCTGGAAAGCGCGGCCCGCCTCGATCTCACGCTGTTGAAATAGCCGCGCCCGGCGGATCAGGCAGCCGCGCGAGCCTCGGCGGCGCCCACGATCGCAAGCAATTCCGCCGAAACCACTTCCGGCTCACGATCCCCATCAATCCGGTGGTAATCCATACGGCTGTAGAAGTCTACGAGCGGGGCGCATGCAAGATCGAACTCGATCAGGCGACGACGGATGACCGCCTCGCTGTCGTCCTCTCGCTGCAGCAGGACGCTGCCATCGTTTTCACAGCGCGCCCCGAGCAATGACGGCCGCGACAGCAGATTGAAGATAGCGCCACATTGAGGGCACTGCCGGCGTGCGGTAAGGCGCGAGAGAAGGCACTCCCGCGAGACGTCGAGATGCAGGACGGTCGGCCCGGGCAATCCCAGCCCGGCGAGAATCCCGTTGAGACGCTCGGCCTGGTTCAGCGTCCGGGGAAAGCCGTCCAGAATGATGCCTTTGCGGGGAGGATCGCGCCGCAGATGTGAGTGCACGGCGTCGCAGACAACCTCGTCCGCCACGAGCAGCCCGGCCGCCAGAGTTTCCCGCAGCTTCAAACCGGCCGGCGTGTTCCGTTTCGCTTCCGCCCGAAGCATGTCGCCCGTCGAAAGGCAGGGGATCTCGAGTTTTGATGAAAGCCACGAGCTTTGCGTGCCCTTCCCGCTCCCCGGCGCACCGAGAAAAAGGACGACCGGCTTTGCAGACTCCACCGACTGCCTCCGAGACGCTTTCATGACGCTCTCAGTAGATACTAATTCGTCCTCCGGCTCAAGAACCGAAGTACCCTGAGGTTTACTAGTCCGTATCGGACGACTTTCTGGTACGCTAGAACCCACATGCCGATTGACATCATCAACGGCCTTCGCGGCGATCTGGGGATGCGCCGCATTGGGGCCGGAATGGCGCGGCTGGATGAGTATTGGGAAAAGGCCGGCCGACTGGATCCCCGCCATCCGGACGCACCGGCGCTTCTTTGCTACGTCGCCCAGTGGGTGGATGCGGGGTGGCGCGATATCGATGTCGTCCAGGACGGTCTGGGGGCGTTCCCCAAAGGCCGCCGTGTGCGGCTCCGCCTGCTCGATTACGCCTATGTCCTTATGGCCGAAGGGATGATCTGGGTGGCGGAGGAAAATGTCGATCGTGCGCTGGTCAACTTCAATCTGGTGCTGTCGCTGCGCGGCGAAATCAGCGATCCCATGCTGCTCGCGCTGGCGCACTACTGGAGTTCACGGTGCAATCGCAAGTCGGGCGAATATGAAAACGCGCAGAAGCACGCGACCGAAGGCTACCGGTATGCTTGCGAAGCGGGCATGGAACCCATGGCCGCGGCCATGCGGGTGGCCGAAAGCTGGCTTCTTTTTCAGAAGGGGCGTCTTAAGGAAGCGCTGAAGCTCCTCGGTGACGCCGACGCCGTGCTGCGCGAGACCGATGATTTCATCATGCGCGGCAATATTCAATCGAGCTACGGGCGCATGTATCGCCGGGAGGGCCGTTATGAGCTCGCCCTGCGGCATTTTGCGCAGTCGATCGAAGAGTACGGAAAGCGCGACCCGGAGCACCGCAATCTTGCCCGATCGCTGGCCAATATGGGGTATGTCGAACGTCTTATGGCGCTGCATCTGCGCAAGCGCATCGACGCGGACGCGGCTCAGAGGCGGCGGAGCGAACCCGATCTGCGCCCGGAATACGAGCGCACCCGCGCGCAGGCTCTGGCTCATCTCGATCGGGCCAGCAAAATCTACGCGATTCATTCGAATCATCGCGGCGCCGGGACCGTCTCCGTCAATCGCGGTCATCTGCACCTCGACAGCGGCGATCTGTACAAAGCGGACGACGAAGCCCGGGAGGCCTACAAACTGGGCGAGGAAAAGAAGGATTACATCCTGATGGCGCGTGCGCGGCTGCTCGAATGCATGGTGGAAAACACCAAGCTCGAGGAGGAGATCGAAGATCCCGCCTGGGTCGCGCACCTGGCGCTCGAAGCGGCGAAGGAGGCCGTGGAACTGGCGCGCCGGACCGAAAACCGCCGCCTTCTCTCGCGCGCTTTGATCTGGCAGGGTCTGACGATTTGCAGCACGTCTCCGGCGAGCATGGATGCGGCGCGGGACTTGTGCGAGCAGGCCGCCGCGTTACTCAAGAACGAGGTGCAGGACCATATCTGGGAAGACCTGCAGATGCTGAAGGCGAAGGTAGTGCGGGGCGGCAGCCTCGACGCCACCCTGCAGGCGTGGTCGCAGGGCGTGGTGGGCGATCGAAGCTTTCAGCAGTTGACCGAGGATTTCGCGGACCTGATCATTCCGAAAATCTGGGAACACGAGAGCCGCAAAGTCGCGCGGGTGGCCAAGCGTTTGTCGGTCTCGCCGAAGAAGGTGCGGCGCGTGCTCGCGCGGCTCGGTCTGCACGGCCAATGAGTCCCGGCGCCCTGCCCGGCCGGCAAACGATCCTGGTTATTGAATGAGGCTGGACACGGTCTTCACGAGACCGGTATATTGCCCGGTCACGTCTTTGCTGAAGTTACCGCTGCCCGTCATCGTAATCGTATTCGCCACGATCGCCTGATACAGTGCGTTGCCTGAACCGGAATACGTCAGGGATGTCGACGGAAAATAAAATGAGCCCGTGACGTTACCCGATCCTGTATAGGTGTTCGCCGAACTATAGGAAATGGATCGATCCTGATAAAACAAAAGCCCCTCATAAGAACCGGACGACGGCGCCGAAAAAGTGAGATTTCCCGACCCGGATATGGAAACCGGCCCCGCTGTCGAGTAGCTGTGCTGAGCGGTGATGTAAAAAAGGACATTTGTACCGCTGAGATTTCCGGATCCGCTATAGTTGAAACTCTTCCCGCCTGAACCAACGCCGTTGAGGATATAGATTCCGCTCTGAAAGGTAATGTTGCCGCTGCCCGAAATCGTGAGGCCGCCGCAATAGACGCCGGGGCTCAGCGTGTGGGGGCTTGAGTCAGTGATTTTGTAGTCGGTTTGTGTGCATGTACTCGGAACAGAAACAGAAGGCACATTGAGAAAAGGATCAGGCGTTGCCGCCGCGGCCCTGGTTGGCTGCGGCCTGAGATTCGGCGAAGTACAGCCGGAACAGGAAGAGCCCAGATACTGAGTTGTGATTGTTCTGACCAGTCCCGAACCCGAATACTTGAAGCCGGCATTGTCATAAATTCCACAGCCAGTGGTGGTGACATTGCCCGACCCGCTGTCGGTAAATCCGTAGGTGGCCGTTGTCGAAAGGGCGATGATACAGGAGCCGCCTCCTGTTGTGTTGACTCCGGCCACGGAGCTTGCGTGAATGGTAAGCGCATTGAGCCCCGCGAAGCGACCGAAAATCGCCGGGTAACTCTCAGCAATATCCACCTTGAACCACAAGCTCGGACTGGTGCCGGGAGCCGGCGAAGAGGTGTTGTTGGCCTCGACGGTCACGGTCTGTCCGGAGCTTCCGCCGTTCGTAAATCCGTTGGCTTTGGCATACACGCATGCGGCCCCGAACGGGGTCGTCACGGTTTCCGGAATCGTGCAACTGGTCACTGTCCCGCATGTGATGCCGATGCTGCACGACGAATTGTTGGCCGTTGCGTATGTCGCGGCGGCCATTGCCGCGGAATCCGCGGCGGCCTGTTCGGCGTGCTTCTTGTAGATCCCCAGTCCCAGATCCACTGCGAATCCAAGTGCGCCGAGCAGCACCGTCAGATTGAGGGCCACAATGACGGCAGCCTGACCTCGCCTGCTTCCGAAGCGCCTCTGCTTTTCCGGTTTCAAAACTGTATCACCTGAATCGATCTGGCGCCCAGCGCATAGCCACTGTTGTTAGCCTGCGCTCCTGCTGTCCAGTACATCGGCATCGGGTTGGTTATTGCATAGGTCAGATTAATCGTGATCGGGTTCCCGACGGCGTTCGCCTGCCCGGTACTGCTGGGAAATTGAGCTGTTTTGGTTTCGCAGACGCTCAAAGTACAGGTCGTGGTCCCGCTGTTATCGGTCAGGCTCACATTCAGCCGGGCCGGATCGAGAATCCGGGCCGTACTGGCAATCAGATTTGCCACGTCCTGAACTTTAATCGAGCAGGAGTTGGGGGTCTGGGAGCAGGTCGCGCCGTGATTTGCCGCATAGCGGGCGGCCACGGTGGCCGCATTCGTCATCGCCACATACTGGAACATCAACATGGAACATTCAAAAGTGGAGATGCTCAGAAAAATCACCGGTATGACTGTCAGGGTGAACTCGATCAGCGTGCTCCCGTTCCGTCGTCTTTTCATGGAACTTCACCTGACACGCATCTGGACCGCTCGTGTGATGCTGAGCTGGCCCGGGATGAGACCGCTGATGGGTATCAATTGCGGTGAAACATATGTCGCGGTAACTGTCGTTGCCGGGCCTCCGTCGGCTCCGGCTGTTGCGCCATAAGTTGCGGTCACCGTCAAAGGAGCCGCAGTACAGCCGGTTACCGTGCTGCCAATGTTCGGGAGATTGTGAAGGCTGCCGAGAACGTAGTTGCAGGCCGTAGCGGAGTCGCCCGCCAATGTCGAGTTCTGGGAAGCGTTCAATGCCGCTGCCCGTACGCCATCTTCCAGTGCAATGAGGGAATAAGTATAAAAGCCAAAATCGTATGCGCCCAGAAACAGAAAAAAGTACCAGGGCATCAGCAACGAGAACTCAATCAGGCTGTTCCCTCTCCGCGAACGCAAGAGGCGCCTGGGCGCGCGGCTTCGACACATCCCGCATTTTTGATCCTGCATTCAATTGAAATCATGTTGGATGTGCCGCACGACCGTCAATACACCCAATGGTTATTTATGAAGCCCTGGGTTAACGAAAGTCAGACAGCCAGCATCTTGCCACCGGCGCCAGGCGTTGGCTTTGGAAATAAGCGGCCTGTTATCCGGGCGACTCCTGCCTGCTACGATGGCGATTTTGCGGATCGGAATCCATACATCGCGGTCAAAGTCTCTCGAGGATGCGGCGCTGACCGCCCACAGGCTGGGCGCCGGCACGTTCCAGATTTTTTCCGCCAGC
>CAZXCO010000163.1:0-6901 GCA_964639095.1 uncultured Solibacteraceae bacterium | reverse complement strand
TACGAAGCGAACTCGAAGGTGGTGAAGGCCGCCGACCAGATGTATTCGCAGGTCAATAACCTCACGAGCTGAGCGCAATGGTGAGAGCGTCTTCGAGAGAGCAGAGGGCGGCGCGGATCCGGCTGGCGACGGTTCTGTTGCTGCTTGCGGCGGCGTCGGGTGGGGCATGCGCGGCCTGTCTGCCTGTGACCGGCAATCGCATTCTCGGCCGCGATCTCGCCCTTGCGGACTCGCGCTTTTCCGCTCTGCCCCGTACTCTCGCCGTCGGATTCGCGCCCGCTCCCGGCGCGCGGCGCATCTTCGACGCGCTCGAACTGCAACGAATCGCTCGCGCCAACGGAATTCACGCCGCCGGGTTCGAAAAGATCTGCTTCGAAATCCCCATGGTCCACCTGAAGGAAGAGGACGTCCTGGCAGCCATGCGGCGCGCCCTTCCCGCGGACGCCCACCTGCGCATCGTCGAAATGCCGGCCATCGACGCGCCCGCCGGCCAGATCGAATTTCCTCTGGAAGCTCTCGAACCGGCCAGCCCGCTGGACCGGGGCGTGCAACGATGGCGTGGATCCGTCAAATATGCGGGGACGCGCCAGTTCGCCGTCTGGGCGCGCGTCGAAATCACGGTGCCGTTCGCCGCTGTGGTGGCCAGCAGGGATCTTCCGGCAGGCGCCCCGATTCAGGCCGGCTCCCTGCGCGTCGAAAGCCGCACGGGACCACTCGATCGGGGGAAACCCGCGACCCGCATCGAAGATGTCGCGGGACATTTGCCGCGTCGCGCCATCAAAGCCGGGTCGGTCGTGCCGCTCTCCATCCTCGCAGCCGCGCCCGTGGTGCGTCGCGGAGACCCTGTGCCAGTCGAAGTCGAAAGCGGGCGGGCGCGGCTTCACTTTGAAGCTGTCGCGGTCAATTCCGCCAGGGAGGGTGAGATGGTCGAGTTGCGGAATCCGGCCAGCGGAAAAATGTTCCGGGCCAGAATCGGAGAGGGCCCGAAGGCGCTTGTCGTCGTTGCCCCAGGAGAACGCCCATGAAGCCGGAGCAGCGGCACACGCCATTCCGCCCGGCGGCCACGGCCGCGGTCTGTATCCTTTGTGTCTGCGCTCCGGCCGTGGCGCGAAAGAAGGCGAAAACACCGGAGCCCTCGATGCTCGACAAGTATCTCGCGGGCGCCTCGAACGGCGGCGATCCTGACCTGGCCGGCGCTCTGCCGGGCGCCATCTGGTCGCCCGCGGCGCGGCTGAACGACATGGGGGCCGACGTTCGGGCCGGCCACTTGAACGACATCGTCACAATCGTCGTCACCGAGACCATCAACGCCGCCGCAAGCGGCGCGAGCACAACGGAACGGGCGTCGAGCGCCAATGCGTCGATCACCTCTCTTGCCGGGCCGAAGGCCGCGGCCGGCGCGCTCTCGAACCTCCTGAACCAGTCGGGCGATCAGAAGCTCAACGGCACTGGCGCCACCAGCCGCGCCGCGAGTCTGAACGCGGTGCTGACAGCGCGCGTGGCCCGCGTCCTGCCCGGCGGTCTGCTTTACATCGAAGGCGCGAAAGACGTGCAGGTGAATTCGGAGCAGCAGGCGATCACAGTGCGGGGGATCATCCGCGTCTCCGATATCTCACCCGCGAACACTATCAGTTCCACGCAAATCGCGGATATGGAGATCCGCGTGAACGGCAAGGGAATCGTGGGGGACGCGATCCGCCGCCCGAATTTTCTCTACCGGCTGATTCTCGGGCTTCTGCCCTTTTAGGCTCATGATGAGATTGCCGGGTTTCTCACTTCGATCCTGCACCGCAATCTGCGCCGGATTTTTCGTCCTCGTTCCGGGCCTTTGCGCCGACACGCGAATCAAAGATGTCACGACAATCGAGGGCGTGCGTGACAACCAGCTTGTCGGTTACGGAATCGTGGTCGGCCTGAACAAGACGGGCGACAAATTCCAGACCATCTTCGGGACCCAGAGCCTCACCAATATGCTCCAGAGGATGGGCCTGACCGTCAACCCCACGCTGGTCAAAGTGGCCAATACCGCAAGCGTGATGGTGACCGCCACGCTTCCCCCCTTCGCGCAGCCTGGCTCAAAAATCGACGTGACCGCGGCCGCCATCGGCGACGCCACCAATCTGCAGGGCGGTCTTCTGCTGATGACCTCCCTTCACGGCGCCAACGGGCAGATTTATGCAGTCGCACAGGGACCGGTCGTGACAGGCGGATTCGTCGCCGGCCGCGGAGGAAATACGCAGACCGTGAATCATCCGACGGTCGGACGCGTGCCGAACGGGGCCAGCATCGAGCGCGCGGCGCCGTCGGTGGAGCCGACAGAGCACGTGCGCCTGCAACTCCGCAATGAAGATTATGCGACCGCCGCCCGCATCGCCGCCGCTGTGAATGAGAAGTTCGGCGCCGGGCAGTCGGTTGCGCGCGCCGAAAATGCGGCCCTCGTCGACGTGAACGCTCCGGCCGACTGGCGCGCCCGGATGACCGAATTCATCGCGGCGGTGGAAGATCTGCGGATCGACGTCGACACGGCGGCGAAGATTGTCGTGAACGAACGCACCGGCACCATCGTAGTCGGGAAGGATGTGCGGATCGCTCCCGTCGCCATTCTCCATGGAAATCTTTCCGTCGAAATTCAGACCACCCTGCAGGTTTCCCAGCCTGCTCCGCTCTCGCAGGGCGCCACCCAGGTGGTTCCTCAGGTGGCGGTCACGGCGCAGAACGAACCGGCGAAGAACGTGGTCCTGCAGCAGGGCTCGACGGTGGAAGAACTGGTTCGCGCGCTCACGGCGATTGGATCTTCGGCCCGCGACATTATCGCCATTCTGGAGAATCTGCGGGCAGCGGGTGCCCTGAATGCCGAACTCGAGGTGATCTGATGAGCTTCCTCAACGCGATTTCCAGTTCCGCGGTCCTGAATATGTCGACCGCGGACCTGGGGGGCAAAGACAAATCAAAGGAGATCGGGGCCGCGAAAGATTTCGAAGCACTTCTTCTCGGGCAGATGCTCCATTCCATTCGCGAGGAAGGCGAGGGCTGGCTCGGCGCCGGGGATGACGATTCGAGCGATATCGCCTTCGGTCTTGGCGAAGATCAACTGGCCAAAACTCTGGCCCAAAGCGGAGGGTTCGGCATCGCGCGACTGATCGCCGGGGGCCTTGCTGCGAAGAGCGCAGACGCCGAAGCTGCCGCGCACGGCGAGGCCGGGAATCAGGCGCGGAGCGCAAACCGCTCCGGATCTTCGTAACCCGGAACGTAGTGCGAATTCGCAAGTCCTGCGTGATTTGGCTCGCCCGATCGATCCTCTGCCAGAGCCGCCGCCGCGCCCGACCACGCTTCGGAGAGCGTGACCAGCAGGCTGAGCACCTCGGCGAGAGGCTCATCGGCCTGGAGCACGTTCGCTTCGAACAGACGGTTCTGCATATAAACATACAGACCTCCGAGCTGCCCGGAAAGCTCCGGCGCCGCCTCCGGGCGCAGCGCCGCCGTCAGTTCCGCGAGAGCGGCATAGGCGCGCCCGATGGCGGCTGCGCGTTCCGCGATCCGCTTGTGCCGCAGGTGCTCCCGGGCATCGCTGGTGCACGAGATGGCCCGCTGATACACAATCCGTATCAGCTCGACCGGCTCGGCGTTCAGAATCGTTTGTTCGAAATATGGATTCATCCTGAATCTCTCGTGAATTTTTCGCTCTCGGCCGCAAGCTGGAGCGCGTATTCGGGCGGCCACTGCTGGATCACTTCGTTGGTCGAGATATCCACCACTTTGATCACGGGCCGCTTGGTCGCCTGGTCGACCGAGAAGGTCAGCTCCCGCCCGGCTCCCGCGTAGCCGGCGTCATTCAGCGTCTGCACTGCCTGCGCTACGGCGCGGTTCAGCGCACGCGTGCCGTTCGTCTGACCCGGCGGCGGGAGATTTCTGGAAGCCGATCCTGCCGAGGCCGATCCCGACGGTTGTATGGGTGTCACGGAAAACGAAGCCATAATACGTCTCCCTGCAATTCTTATCGACCGGCCGGAAAATTGTTTGAAGCCTAAACTCCGGGGTCATTACGGCCGATTATTCACGAGGGGAAAATCATGGCGTCGGAACCGGCTTTGGACGTGCTGATCGTGGATGACTCCGCCGCTGTCCGCAGGATTCTGCAGCGCGTACTACGCCAGACGAACCTGAACTTCGGTGAGATCAAGGAAGCCGCCGATGGCGCCCAGGCGATCGAAATTCTGGAGCGAAGGACGTTCTCCCTGATCCTCTCCGATATCAACATGCCTCGTATGGACGGACTGCAGTTGCTCGCCCACATCCGCAGGACCGCGGGCCTTAAAGGCCTGCCCGTCATCATGATCACGACTGAAAACACCCAGAGGAGGGTTATGGAGGCGGTTCAACTGGGCGCGACTGCGTACGTCCGCAAACCGTTCACAGCAGATCAGATCAGAGAGAAGCTGGCAGGCATTCTTTTTCAGGTGCCGCAGGGGCGGGGTGCCAGTCATGCCCCCGCTCCCCGCGAACCCAGGGCGGGATAACCCTCCCGCCTGCAGGTTGTGCTAACGGCCCGGAACGCCCATCCAGCCGCGCGTCCAGATATCGGCCATCGTGATGAACAGCATGATCGTCAGCCAGAATATGGAGGCCATCACGATCATCTTCGTCAGCCGCGTGCTGTACCAGATGTGCATGAAGAACAGGACCACCAGCGACGCCTTGCAAACGGCGATCGCGAGCGCCACGAAGATATTCCATCGGCCAAGGTCCACTGTCGAAACGAACGTGGTCACCCAGGTGAGAACGATCAGCGCGAAAAATACCGCAAAATACACCCGCTTGGGTACGACGTGGTGTTCGCCCTGTTTGGGCTCGGTGTAAGTGGTGGAAGCACTGGAGTGATCTGCCATGGTAGTCTCGTCCTACTTCGGCATCGCCGAACGATCGATCAGATATAACAGCGGGAACAGGACAATCCAGATGATGTCGACAAAGTGCCAGTAAAGCCCGAATAACTCGACGGGCGTATGCCACTCGGGGCCGTATCGCCCTTTCATCGCCTGCCCGATCAGGAACAGAATGATCCCCACGCCGACGATCATGTGCAACGCGTGAAGGCCCGTCATTCCGAAGTAGAGAGCGAAGAACAAGGGCGTGTGGCCGGCATCGGTACAGCCTTCGCAATCGAAATTGTGGCCAGGCACTTCGTGATGCACCCACTTGTCGTGGTATTCGTAACCCTTTACGCCCAGGAATGTCCCGCCCAGGAGCAACGTCAGAATCAAAAACAAGACGATCAACTGCTTTTTGCCGATCGAGGCGAAATGCACTGCCAGCGCCATCGTGAGACTGCTGCAGATCAGCACCGTCGTGTTCGTGGCGCCGATCAGCAGATTGGTCTTGTTACTGGCGGAAGCGAACGCCGCCGGGTAGGCCTGTCTGTAAACAAAGTAAGCCAGAAACATGCCGCCGAAGAACATGACTTCGGTGACCAGAAACACCCACATTCCGACAGTCGAAGCATCCTTCTGATGCTCGGCGCTCTCGAAATGGTGTTGGACGTTCGAGGCTGCCGTGTGCTGAGGGATTACCTGAGCATCTGCCGCTTGACTAGCCAACGTGTACAACCTCCTGTGTCGAATACGTATATGCCTCTTCTGTCACGACCGGCGTGACTTCGAAATTCTCCGTGGGCGGCGGGGACGCGGTCTGCCATTCGAGCGTCGTCGCGCCCCAGGGATTGGGCGGCGCATCCGGGCCGTACTTGAGCGACCACAGCAGGTAACAGAAAGGAATCAGATAGCCGATAGCAAGAATCGACGCGCCGGCCGAGGACAACACATTCAGAACCTGGAACTCAGGCGGATACACGTGGTAGCGCCGCGGCATTCCCATGTAGCCCAGCAAAAACTGCGGGAAAAAGGTCAGATTGAAACCGGTGAAGACGATGATCGCGGAAATCTTCGACCAGCCTTCGTTGTACATCTTGCCGAAAATCTTCGGCCACCAGTAGTGAATGCCGCCGAGGAAGCCCATGATCGCGCCGCCCACCATCACGTAGTGGAAGTGGGCGATCACGAAGTAGGTGTCGGTCAAATGCACGTTCATGCCGAGCGACGCCAGAAACAGCCCCGTCAGGCCGCCGATGGTGAACAGGCCGATGAAGCCGAGCGCATAGAGCATCGGCGTCGTCAGCCGGACGGACGCTTTATACATCGTCGCGGTCCAGTTGAAGACCTTGATCGCCGAGGGAATGGCCACAACGAAGCTGAGGATCGAAAACACCATGCCGGCATACACAGACTGGCTGCTGACGAAGAGGTGATGGCCCCAGACGATGAATCCGAAGACCGCGATGGCCACGCTCGAAAACGCGATGAACGTATAACCGAAGGGCTTCTTCGAACTGAATGTCGTGATGATCTCCGTGACCACGCCCATCGAGGGCAGAATCATGATGTACACGGCCGGGTGCGAGTAGAACCAGAACATGTGCTGGAACAGCACGGGATCGCCTCCGTAAGCCGGGTCGAAGAAACCGATATGCAGACCGCGCTCGAGCACCAGAAGGAACAGCGTCACCGCGATCACCGGAGTGCCCAGCACCTGGATCATACTGGTCGCGTAATGCGCCCAGATGAACAGCGGCAGCCGGAACCAGGTCAGACCCGGAGCCCGCATACGGTGAATCGTCACGATGAAGTTCAAGCCCGTAAGAATCGAGGAGAACCCGGCGATGAAGATCCCCAGACCGGCCGCGATTACATATCCGTTCGAATATGACGTGCTGAACGGCGTGTAGAAGGTCCAGCCGGTGTCGACGCCTCCGAAGAACAGCACCGTGATGATGAAGCAGCCGCCGGCCATGTAGATGTACCAGCTCAGCAGATTCAACTTGGGAAACGCCACGTCCCGCGCGCCGATC
>CAZXCO010000162.1:0-4473 GCA_964639095.1 uncultured Solibacteraceae bacterium | reverse complement strand
GCGGCGGGGCGAACGGAGGAGATCGCGTCGGCTGTTCATTCGGCGAAGAACCTCCGCGTCGTGCTGATCGAGACGCCGGCGAACCCGACAATTGTCATGACGGACATCCGGAGCGCCTGTGAAGCGGCTCGAAACAAGGCGGACACGGCCGAACGGCCGCTCGTCATGGTGGATAACACGTTCCTCGGGCCGGCCTTTCAGCATCCTCTTGCCCTCGGCGCAGACGCGACGCTCTATTCCGCGACAAAATATCTCGGCGGCTACAGCGATATCATCGGCGGCGTCGCGCTGACCCGGGACGCGGGCCTCATGCAAAGGATCCGCGCGAAGCGGAGCCTCTTCGGCAACATTCTGCAGCCCGACGAGTGCTGGATTCTGAACACCCGGCTGCCGACCGTCGCTCTGCGCATGAACCGCCAGAGCAAGAGCGCGCAGCGGATTGCCGAGGCGCTCGCCCACCACCCGAATGTCGAGAAGGTGTATTACCCGACCCTCTTCGAAGATCCGTCGCAGAAGCGGATCTTCGAGTCGCAATGCGATTTCCCTGGCGGCATCATCTCGATCGATATCCGGGGCGGAAAGCCCGCGGCCTTTCATTTCCTCCGCCGGTTGCGGATTGCCCGGAACGCGGTTTCCCTGGGCGGCGTGGAGACGCTTGTCTGTCACCCGCGGACGACCACTCACTCGAGCTGGAGCGCCGAGGATCTCGACGCCGCCTCGATCGGCGAGGGGCTGGTCCGGATCTCGGTCGGCATCGAGGACTGGCGCGATCTGCTGGCCGATTTCGAAGGCGCCCTCCGCCTCCCGTAACCCGCCCTGACGCCGGTACTACAAATTACAGACGACTGTTTGCCGGGCTGCATAATTTCAGTAATAAAGGAGACGTACCTAGTACTCCGGTACCGGCGATAAAAAAGCTAACTCAAGTAGAATCGCAATTGTCGGCGCAACGACATATAAATGTCTGATAAAGATCGGAAGACAATCCTGGTGGTGGACGACGAGCCGGAGATCCGCAAACTCGTGAGTGCGATGCTCACCCGGAATGGCCACCTCGTCCTGATCGCGGACAGCGGTGAGAACGCCATCCGCTTGTTCAAGAATCACCCGGACACGGATCTTCTTTTGACGGATGTAGTTGCTCCGGGGATGAGCGGACCGATGATCGCGGATCAAATTGCGGCTCTCAAACCGGGCATCCGGGTGTTGTTCATGTCCGGTTTCGACAGCACGCAGGTCGTGCAGCGATATGTGGTGGAGAAGGGCTATTCGCTGTTGATCAAGCCGTTCACGATGGAACAGCTTGAACGCAAGGTGCAAACCGTGCTGTCGTCCGAGGGAGAAAAACGGGAGCCGGCCTGAATACCGCACGTTTTGATACACGATTCCGGTTTAGTGAGCTAAGCTGGCATCAGGGTATCCCGCACCTGCTACGAAGCTGTTCCCGCGATGTCAGTACGCCGTGACTTCCCGACGATCGCCGCCTTTATTCTTGTCGCCATTATTTCCGGATGCAATTCCCGGCAGGAAGCCGCGCCCGCGATCGGCCACGCTTTCGCCGGGCCTGCGGCACTGAATATACGCCGGGAAATCGATACCCGATCGCCGACCGTCGCCACCGCGCACCATGGCGACGCGCTGGACATCATGGGCCAGAGGCGGCGCTGGTACAAAGTACGAACGGAAAAGGGAATCGAGGGGTGGGTCAGCGACCGGGACCTTCTGGATACCGCCCAGATGGAGCGTCTGAAGGCGCTGGCGAAAGAGACGGCCGGCATGCCGTCGCAGGGCATCGCGACCACTTTCAATAGCCTGAATGTCCATTCGGAACCTTCGCGGCGGGCGCCCGCTTTCTCGCAAATCAGGGAGCACGAGAAGGTCGCCATCATTGCCCACAGAGTGACGGAACGCAATGCGCCTGCCCCGAAGCGCGAGCTGATTCCACCCCGGCCGAAGGCGGACAACAATAAGACCGCGAAGCAGAAGACGCCGAAGATCCCTCCCCCTCCCGCGCCCGAGCCCCCTGCTCCGCCGGCGGACTGGGTCGAGCTCTCCCAACAGCAGAGCGCGCAGGAACCGAGCGCCGCCGAAACTCCCGAGGCCCCGCGCGGGCCGGTTGACGACTGGACCCTGATCCGCACGGAAGGCGGCCAAAGCGGATGGGTGCTGACCAGCGGTCTCTATCTGGCGATTCCGGACGAGGTCGCGCAGTATGCCGAAGGCCACAGAATCACGTCCTATTTTTCGCTGGGCAAGATCCGGGACGGCGACATGGACAAAGACATCTGGTTGTGGACAACCTCCGATCAGCTGGGCGAGGATCACGACTTCGACGGCTACCGCGTATTTGTCTGGAGCCTGCGGCGCCATCGCTACGAAACTGCTTACATCCAGCGCCGCGAGCGGGGTTTCTTCCCTGTTCTGGCGAAGACGGGGGAGTTTTCGGTTTGCCTCGAAAGGGACGACGGCTCCCGCGTCAGGAAGCATTACGTCATGATGGGCAACGCGGTTCGCCCCGCGGGGGAGCAGCCGTGCGACAAACATGCGGCGCAGCCGGAGAAGCTGCCGGAGCCGGTGAAGAGCGAGGTGGTGAAGAAGAACTTTGTTGTCCGGATCGAGGAAAGAATCCGGCGATTGCTCGGAAGGTAATCGTCATCCGGCGCCCTTTCCGGGGCATCGGCGTGGTAGGTTCGGACTGGAGGAAGCGCAGGCTCAATGGTTAAGTTTCTGCTCGGTTTGCTCACCGGCGCCATCGTCGTGATCCTGGTCATCGTGATTGCCGCGTTTGCGGTCGCCTCACTGCGCACGAGGCCGCCTTCGATTGCCGACGGCTCCACTCTGATCCTTCACCTCAATGGCGATGCCCCCGAGGCGCCGCCGGTCGACTTGTCGATTCCCTTCATTCAGGAACGCACGCCGGTCACCGTGGAAAACATCTGGAGCATGCTGCGCCACGCGGCCGCCGACCCGCGCATCCGCGCCGTGGTCTTCGAGCCTGCGGGCGCGAGCGTGGGGTGGGCCAAGATGCAGGAGATCCGCGCCGATCTCGAACAGTTCCGAAAATCGGGCAAGCCTCTGATTGCTTACCTGAAGGCCCCGGCGACACGCGACTACTACATGGCGTCAGCCTGCTCGAAGATCTATATGTCTCCAGTGGACGTGCTCGACCTGAAGGGCGTGGCGTTCGAGCTGATGTACTTCAAGAACACGCTGGACAAGCTCGGCGTTCACGTCGATGTCGAACATGCGGGCAAATACAAGGACTATGGCGACATGTTCACCCGAACTTCCATGAGTCCGGAGACCAATGAGGTCATGTCGAGCCTCGCGGACGACATTTATGCCGATCTGGTCAACACCATCGCGAAAGGCCGGGGTAAAGATCCCTCAGCCGTCCGCGCCATTATCGACGAGGGTCCGTTTCTCGCCAAAGATGCCCTGGCGAAAGGGCTCGTCGACGAGCTTCGCTACGAAGACGAGGCGTTCGGGGAGCTGAGCAGGACGCTGCATCAGGCGGCATTGACGAAGACCACCGAACGCGAGTACGTCAGTGTTCCGGACAGCGCGGTGGGAGCCGGCGGCGGCGACCGGATCGCCTTCGTTGTCGGCCAGGGCACGATCGTGCGGGGCGATCCGGGATCGTCCGGCGAGTCCGGCCTGGAGGCGGAAGCCTTCGACCGCATACTGGCCAAAGTGGGCAATGACAAGAACATCAAGGGAGTGATCGTGCGCATCGATTCTCCCGGCGGGGAAGTCGTCGCGTCCGATGATATGTGGCGCGCCATGAGTGAATTGCATCGCAGGAAGCCGGTTGTCATTTCGATGTCCGATGATGCCGCGTCGGGTGGCTATTACATGGCGATGTCGGGCGACACGCTGGTGGCCTACCCGGGGACGATGACCGGATCGATCGGCGTCGTATTCGGCAAACCCAACCTGCACGGTCTTTACGACAAGCTGGGGATTTCCAAAGATTTCGTCAGCCGCGGCCGCTTCGCTCTGATCGAGTCGGATTACCAGTCGCTGTCCGAAGCCGGGCGGGCGAAGCTGCGCGCGGGTATCGATGCCGATTACGAAAGCTTCGTCGGCAGAGTCGCGGCGGCGCGGAAAAAACCGGTGTCCGTCATCGAGCCGCTGGCCCAGGGGCGGGTCTGGCTGGGCGATCAGGCCAAAGCGAACGGGCTGGTGGACGAACTGGGCGGCATCGACCGGGCCATCGAACTGGTCAAAGCCAAAGCCGGGATTCCGGCCGGAAACAAGGTCCGTCTTGTGCTTTATCCCGGAAAACGGAGCGTGCTCGATGTACTGTTTCGCTCCAGTCCGGATTCGGAGGCGGAGGCGCGGGTCGATGCGCTGCTTTCGGGTGTCGGATTCGGCCCCCTGCAGCAAGCCTGGCGCAATGCCAGCCTGCGGGTCTGGATGCGCGGCGGAATGCTGCGGATGATGCCTTATTCCATCCAGATCCGGTGAGCC
>CAZXCO010000161.1:0-3548 GCA_964639095.1 uncultured Solibacteraceae bacterium | reverse complement strand
GGCGAAGAGTGACATAGGCCCTTTCCGCAAGCCCGGTGCTTTGCGGAGTTGACCGGACTGTGGTGGCGGCAGTCTTCACTGTCCGCAATTGTAGGGTCGGAAATCGTTCTTGTCGACGCACCCGGCATGATAGTTCCTATCATGCGTGTTGATAAACGCGGCGGCTGAAAGAGCGCCCTGCGGGTCGTCCGGCTGTCGATATCAACAATTCCGATAACGAACATCAACGGTTCACGATTGACACCGGCCTGCGCCGGCTATCAAATAGCCGCGGGGATAGGGGAATTCTTTTCGTTAAGCCGTTTATTGACCCTCCATTTGAATGAAATAAAAGCCGGATGTGGCTTTTCAACGCTCATTTTGTTTCGGGAAGAGTGCTGAATATGACAAATTCGCGACGCTTTTTGACAGCGGGCTTTATGATCTCATTAGCCCTGTGTTCAACTGCGGCCCGATTGCACGGGCAGGCCGCCACTGCCGGGCTCTCCGGTACGATTCTGGACAGCTCAGGCGCCGCGATTCCGGATGCCACGATCGTGATCAGGAATACGGACACCGATATCTCGCGATCGATTCTCAGCGATTCGCAGGGCCGCTACACAGTTCCGGATCTTCCGATCGGCAACTACGAATTGCGCGCCTCGAAGACGGGATTCCAGACTACGGTTCGTGGCGGCATTGTCCTGACCGTCGGCAGCCTTCCGGTCGTGGACTTTCAGCTCCCCGTGGGACAGGCCGAACAGACTGTAAGCGTTGAGGCCGATGTGTCGCAGGTCGAAACATCGACGGCCTCTGTTTCCTCACTTGTGAACCAGCAGCAGATGCGGGAACTACCTTTGAACGGCCGCAACTTCGAACAGTTGATCCTGCTTGCTCCGGGAGCGATATCGTATCCGGCCGGCGGCAGCAGCGCGCTCATTGGGCGGGCGTCCACGTTTTCCGTTTCCGGCGCGCGGCCCGAAGGCCACGCCATTCTGCTGGACGGTGAAAACATTCAGGACTGGTGGCAGCGCGGCTCCGGCGCGCAGGTGACCGGAACCTCTCTCGGGGTGGAGGCGATCGCGGAGTTTCAGACGCTCACGAATACTTACAGCGCGGAATATGGCGGCAACGGAGCGGTCATCAACGCGGTCACGAAATCGGGCACGAATTCCTTTCATGGATCGGCATACGATTTCCTTCGCAACAGCGCCCTCGATGCACGCGGCTTCTTCGATCCCAATTACGTGCCGGCGTTCCGGAAGAACCAGTTCGGCGGCAGCGTCGGGGGTCCCGTCAAGAGAGACAAGGCCTTCTTTTTCGTAAACTACGAGGGCCTGCGGCAATCTCTCGGCACGAGCACGCCGGTCTTCGTTCCCACGGCCGACTCGCGGGCAACGGCTGTTCCGGTGGTGCAACCGATTCTCGCTCTCTATCCGCTGCCGACGAGAGACCTGGGCAACGGGACCGGGACGGTCACCGAGGTCGCGAGTCAGGTTGCTCACGAAAATTATGTGCTGGCGCGTTTCGACTATACGATCTCGCAGAAGGATTCCTTCTTCTTCCGCTATGTCTCCGATAAAGCGGATCAGGTTGTGCCGTCGGCGATTCCCCTCTGGCCTGTGGACGACAACAACCACAACCAGTTTTCCACTTTGCAGGAGCGGCATCTCTTCTCGCCCACGCTGCTGAACCAGTTCAGCTTTTCCTTCTCGCGGCCGCTTGAGACGGAAACGGAGCCCGAAAACACTCCGGTCCTGCAGTTATTCGCCGGCCGCCAGGACGCCACTATTTCCGTGACGGGTCTGACCCCTCTGGGCGCGAACTTTGTCAATCCGTTCCGGTTTCTCCAGAACAAGTTCACGACATCCGACGATGTCCTCTGGACGAAGGGAAGCCACAGCCTGAAGTTTGGCGTGTCGTTCCGGCGGCAACAGATCAATGCGTTCAGTTACACCTACTGGAACGGAAACTACAATTTCACCGGCCTGCAGGCTTTGCTGAACGCGACTCCCATTCTTTTCACGGGCGCGCCCGACGGACAAGCCTACGGCAACCGGGATCTGCGCGACATTGCGCTGACTCCTTACCTGCAGGACGACTGGAAAGTATCCCGAAGGCTGACCATCAACATCGGTCTGCGATATGAATTTCAGAGCGACCCGGTCGAACAGCACAACAATCTGAACAACATCGTGGACCCTCCCTTCGGCAGCGGCTATACGCATGTGAAACACGCGCTGCGGAATAACCCGAGTCTGAAAAATCTCGATCCGCGGTTCGGCTTCGCATATGACATTTTCGGCGACCACAAGACGTCACTGCGCGGCGGCTTCGGCATCATGCACGATCCTTATCAGACATACGTATATTTCTCCGGCTACGTGGGGACGCCGCCATTCAATTCGCTCAACCAGTCGAATCCTTCATTCCCCGTTCCGTTCCAGGGCTCGGGCACGTCGGCGCCGCTGCCCAGTCTGACATTCGGAACGGACTACAACATCAACACGACTCCCTACCAGATTCAATGGAATCTGAACATCGAGCGGGAGATCCTGCGCAACACGATCGTGACCGTGGGGTACGTCGGGTCGAGGGGCGTGCATCTGCTGGCCTTCCGCGATTACAATCCTCCGGTTCCGACAATCGACGAAAACGGCGTGTATCATTTCGGGTTCGGCAATATCTCCAATCCGCGCATCAATCCGAATTTCGGGACGCTGGTCCTCACGAACCCAGGCAGCGCATCCCGCTACAACTCTTTCCAGATGAGCGTGAACCACCGGCTCACGAACAACTTTCAGGCCTATCTGTCTTATGTGTTCTCGCGCTGCGTGGACGGCGCTTACACCTACGGCGGACTGGGAGGCAACAACGGCACCTCCTCCTGGACGAATCCTTACGACGGCTCGGTGGACAAGGGGCTCTGCAGCTTCGATATCCGGCACAATCTCACGTTCAATGCGCTTTACACGCTTCCGTTCCGAGGCAACCGTCTGGTCGAGGGATGGCAGGTGAGCGGGATCGAAAGCTACCGCACGGGCGTGCCCTTCAGCATCACCGACGGCTTCGACCGCGGGCTCGAGGCAAACAATTTCTCCACCCCGCGTCCGAATTATGTGGCGGGGTGCGATATCACGGCCGGCCAGAGCGTGGCGCACTGGTACAACCCCGCCTGCTTTCAACTGGAACCTGTCGGGACGCTTGGGAACGCCGGGAGAAATATCGGAACGGCGCCCGGGTATACAGCGCTCGACTTTGCGGTTCTGAAATCAACGAAAGTGACGGAACGGGTCAGCGCCCAATTCCGCGCCGAGTTGTTCAATATCCTGAATCACACCAACTTCAGCACCCCGACAGTGGGGGCGTTTACAGGCAGTGGCGCCCCGGCGGCAAACGCCGGCACGATCACGGCCATCGTGGGCACATCGCGACAGATTCAGTTTGCGCTGAAGGTGCTCTTCTGATGAAGACTAGAGCTTGTTCACGATTTTGTAGATGTCGCGCTTGGAAAGGCCCCGTTGCCGGGCGACGGTCTTCATCGCGTCCATACGGCTGACACCCGCACG
>CAZXCO010000160.1:0-5040 GCA_964639095.1 uncultured Solibacteraceae bacterium | reverse complement strand
CCGCCGCCTCCGGAGTCGCCGCCGCCGAAGCCTCCGAATCCGCCGCTCGATCCGCCGGAATCGAAACCTCCAAAGCCGCCGCGCCCGCCATAACCGCCATAAGGCCGCCGGCCGGAGTTGAGGAGCGCGCCGAGCAGCATGCCTCTCCAGAATCCGCTGCCGTTTCCGTAATGTCCGCCGCCTCCCCCGCGGCGAAGAAACAGAAGCGCAATAAAGATGCCGAGGAAGATCAGTCCCCAGGGGATGCTGTCCTGGGTGGATCTCGGTATGGGAGCCTGCAGGGCAGGTGGGGCAATGGCGACGCCCTTCGACTGTGCGATCGTGGAACCCAGACGCTGCGCTGCTGCGAGCAAAGCCGGGCCATATTGACCCTGCCGAAGCGCCGGACGCATATCGTCCAGCAGCAGCCCCGCCATTCCGTCGGGAACCGCCTCTCCGAGGCCGCCGCCGACTTCCAGCCGCGACTTTCGGTCGCCGATGACAAGCAGCAGCATGGCGCCGTTGTCCTCGCCCTTCTGCCCGATGCCCCAGGCGCGAAAGATATCGTTCGCGACATCTTCGATCGGCTCGCCCTGAAGGGACCGGATGGTGACGAAGGCCAGTTGGGCGCCGGTCGCCTGCTGCACTCTGGCTGCGTAGCTTTCGAGTTCGGCCCGGCTGGCGGCGTCCACCACGCCCGCGAAATCGCTCACATAACCCTGCGGTTTGAGCGCGCTCCAGTCGACCGCAAGGGCCGGCGCAAGCAGGCACAGCAGACCCGCGCACAGCCGCAGAGAGGATTTCATCGCCTTGTCGTTTTTCAGTGTAGCCTTGATGAGGGAAGGGAAGGGGGCGCTACAGCGGCTGGGCGTCCAGCAGTTCGATCGTGCGCAGAATCGTCCGGCCCACAATCTCGAGACTCTTTTGCGAGATCTTGTCCATCGTGTCCCGGTTCGTGTGGTGGAACTCGCCCATCGAATCGAGGCCTGGCGCCATCCGGCCATACATGGCGTCGACCACATCCACGGCCGGGATGCCTGCGTCGAGGAAGGGAACGTGGTCGTCGATGATGCCGGCCTCGTAATGGAAAAAGTACTGTTCGTAGCCGAGCTGACGCGCTGCCTGCGCAATGAAGTCCTGCAGCCAGCGCGTGGAACCCGTTTCACGGGCGATGCTGAGATCCTTGTCGCCGATCATATCGAGCAGAAAGAAGCCCTTCACGCGCGAGGCCGTGCCTTCGGCTGCAAGCTTGCGGGCAAGATGCCGGCTGCCGTAGAGACCGTCGCCATCGTCGAACGCCCGGACTGCCTCTTCGAGATCGGTCCATACCAGCCAGATCTGCATTCTGGTTTTCTGTCTGGAGAGGGCATCGGCGAAAGCCAGCAGAATAGCAGTACTGGAAGCGCCGTCGTTGGCGCCGATGAATCCCGGCATGAACAGCGTGTCGTAGTGGCCCGCGAGAATAAAAATCTTCTGCTTCGGATCGGCGCTCACGTTGAATTTGCCGATGATGTTGTGAACCGCTACGGGACCGCGCGGCGTTTTGGCGACGAAGTTGTCGGCTTCGATCCGCGCGCCGTCTTTGCGAAGCACGTCGCGGATGAGATTTTCCGTTTTGGCGTGTCCGGGTGAGCCCGGCCATCGTTCGCCGAAGCCGGCAATTTCAGCCGTCCATGAGTATGCCTGCCGGGCGTTGAAGCCGTCGTGCAGCGAGGTCAGAGCAGCCAGGGCGAACAGCGCGGTCCGGGCGAAGAGCATCAGGCGGCGTGCTTACGGGTCCACTCGTCTTCCCACTGCTTGATTTTCGAATCGTATTCTTCGATCTCGCGCGCGGTGACGGGCAGGAAATCCTTTTCCAGATCCTCCGCAGTCTCGATCACGTGCTGGAGTTTGCACATGGCGATCCTGGAGCACCAGGGATCGGTGATGGGCCGGCCCGTGCGCGTCCGGTAGGCCCGCAGGTCCGCATTCTGAATCACCACCGTTTTCTGTACCTTTTCTTCCCCGTTGTCGAGAATGTAGCGCACGTCCACGGAATCGCTGTGCCGGATGGAGATGCCGGTCTGCAGATACTTGAACTGTGCGTGCCAGGTTCGGCCGAAGGGGTCGGGCCCGATCTCGAAATCGCGGAAGTTTTCCATCAGGGACCAGTGTACTATTGCAGCCCCGGCGCCCTGCGGATGAAAGCACGCGCTGCGGCCAGTTCAGCGCCGCTGACTTCGTGCGGGCGGCCCGGGTAAATATGAAGGTCGACTTCCGCGCCGAGACTTCGGAGCGCCGCCGCCGTCTCGTGCACGCGCGGCTCGGGTATCCACTCATCGACATCGCTCCCCGTAAGGAGCACTCGCGTGCCGGAAAGCAGCGTGGGCGGCCCGGGCCATTTCATTCCCGGAGGGCCGAACAAGCCGCCCGTGAGGACAATCAGCGTCCGGCAGCGGCCGGGATGCCGAAGCGCATATTCCGCCGTCAGGCAGGCGCCCTGAGAAAAACCCATCATGACAAGCTGTGCCGGGCCCAGTTTTCCGTCCTCGCTGGCCAGTTCCACCGCGTAATCGATCTGTTCGATGGCTTGAGTCAGCGCTGGTTCATTGGAGGGCGCAGGATCGAGAAAACTTCCCGGATACCAGGTACGATCCCCGCCCGCGCGGGGAGCGATCCAGCGGATATTCTGGAGGTCCAGGCGGGATGCGAGATCGGCCATCTCCTCGGGGGCGCCGTAGCGGCCATGAATGAGGATGCCGCCCAGTTCGGCCTCGCCCCGCTTGCGGCCCGTCTCGATAAAAGCTGCGGGACGGGCCAGAGGCGAAAATTCACCCACACCTGATTCCGGATGAGAGATCAGGCGAGGGAAAATCCACGACTCCGGCCCGTGACATCAATCAGTTCTTCGGAGCATCACCGCCGACGAAAGTGGCGGTCCGTCTGGAAGCCGGGACCGCATGTTCCACCTTCACCGGCCCGTTGGATTCGGGAACCCGAATCGGCTCGAGCATCGCAATGATTTCGTCGCGGCGCTCTTCGAACCATGGCGGCAGCAGCAGATGCGTGCCGAGTTCCGTATAGGGTTCGTCGCGCGTGAAGGCGCCTTCGGCCGTGGCCGCGCACTCGGTCAGAATACCGGCTGGAGACCGGCAATAAATCGAGTGAAAGTAATTCCGGTCCTTGATTTCGGAACAGTCGGTGTAGCCAAGTTCCTCATAAATTCCTTTTTGTTCGGCGAGTTCCTCGTCCGAGCCGACTTCGAGCGCCATGTGGTGCCCGGTACCCGCGCCGAAACCCCAGCTTCCCTGCGGCTTGTCGGGTTCGTGCAGCAGGATGACGGTCCTCGCCGCTCCGCCCTGGCCGATCTCGAAGCGATGCGCATTGCCGTCGACGCCGGTCTTTTTCATTCCGAGCGCCTCGGTGTAAAACCGCTCCTGCTCGGAGACCTCGCGCACAGACAGCACGGGACCGTAGAAACCGCGCACCGTAACGTCCCGGCTGATCTCCTCGGTGGTCCAGCCTTTGCGCTTGTCGTTGGGGTCTTCGACGACTTCCAGTTCGAGGCCGGAGGGATGCGAGAAGCGGACACAGGCCTGTCCGAAGCGTTCCTGCTTCCCGCTGTGCCGGACCTTATGCCGATCGAGATGTTCGACCCAGAAAGGAATGGAGCCCTTTGGAACGGTGTATGCAGTGGCCTGAATCTGTCCCGAACCCTTGCGTCCCGAGACGCGCTTGTACGGAAACGTCGTCATGACAGAGCCCGGTTCGGCATTCGCGTTCGCGTAATACAGGTGATAGTGCGCGTACCGGCCGTCAAACAGAATCGTCTGTTTGATGAGGCGCTGTCCAACGACCTGGGTGAAAAAGTCTATATCTTCCTGGGCCCCACTCGCACAGACAGTGATGTGGTGGATGCCCGTCACGGGATAGTTCATTGTTTAAGCCTCCAAGAAATCGAACACTCCAGCATACTCCGCGTTACGTCCAGATTATAATCCCCTCCGGAGAAGAAAGAGTGAGGCGGTCAAAGATCGTTCTTTCGCCCCGGCAGCGGGGAGACTCCCGCAGCCGGGGGAGACGATACGCGCTATAGCGCTCAATGACTTGCGTGCCGCTTCCGCGGAGTGATATAGTACGGTCGCGTAACCGCGCGGTTGCGCGGTTCGTCGAACGTTAACGCCACCATGCCCTTGTGGGCGATTTCAGGAGAAGGCTCTTCCCGGAGACAGATCCACCCAGGAGACAATCTGTTCCAATGATGCATTTTCGTCTTTTGAGAACGAGTTCATGGAGCGCCCTGGCTGCATTCCTCATTAGCATTCCCGTTTCCACGCTGATCACTATGCCTCTCTACGGGCAGGTCGACCTCTCGGGGAACTGGAACGCGATGTTTATGGAGGACCAGCCCGAGCGCATCCCCGGCCCGGAACTTGGCGACTACCTGGGTTTGCCTATCAACGCTGCCAACCGTTTGCGTGCGGACAGCTGGAGCTCCTCCCGCCTCACGATGCCGGAGCAGCAGTGTCGTGTGCACGTCTCGCCGTACATCTTCCGCGGGCCGACAAATCTTCGAATCTGGGAAGAGAAGGATCCGGAGACGCAGAATCTTGTAGCCATTCACGTTTACAGCCAGACTTACGAGCAAAACCTGGTGATCTGGATGGACGGAAGGCCGCATCCGCCCGAGTACGCGCTCCACACCTGGATGGGCTTCTCAACCGGCAAATACGAAGGCGACGTTCTGACCGTGCATACGGACCATATCAAAACAGGCTGGATCCGGCGTAACGGTCTGGTCGAGAGCGACCGCGCGACTCTGACACAGCACTTCATCCGGCATGGAGACATCCTGACCCACGTCAGCATTGTCAGCGACCCTGCGTACATGACCGAACCGCTGATCAAGAGCCAGGATTTCCGGTTGAATATCAACTACAACGGCAACTGGCTGTATCCGTGCGAGTCGGTGGAGGAGGTTGTCGGGCGCAAGGAAGGTGAGGTGCCCAACTATCTGCCGGGTCAGAATCCGTTTCTTTCCGAATACGTAAAGAATCACCCGATGGTCCCTGAACAGGCGAC
>CAZXCO010000159.1:0-2979 GCA_964639095.1 uncultured Solibacteraceae bacterium | reverse complement strand
TCCGCAGGCTGCGCAGCTTTTCGCTTCGCGCTATACCGGTTCGCTCGATGAGGCTGGCGCCATTCGCGTGGCGCATGAGTTCGCCAACGACATTATCCAGAAATTCGGCGGTTCCGCCTCTCTGCTGGGAAGCCGGATCTACTTTGTTTCAGATCGAGGGTCGGGCAAAAACAATTCCGAGATCTGGGTGATGGACTGGGACGGCTCAAACCAAATGCCGCTCAGCAGACTGCGATCGCTCGCCCTGAATCCCGCGGTTTCACCCGATGGCTCGCGCATCGCCTTCACCAGTTATGCGAAGGGCACCCCCCGCATCATGATGCTGAATACGATGACGGCGCGGACGCTCCCGTTTTATAATCAGGAAGCCTCGTTGAACGCAACGCCGAGTTTCAGCCCCGACGGAAAGCAGATTTATTACGCTTCCACCGCGAGCGGGACCGCACAGATTTACACCGCTGCTATCGACGGACAGGGATTCCGCCGCATTTCTCACAGCAGTGCGATCGAAGTGGAGCCGAAGGTCAATCCGAAAAACCCGTTGTTGCTGCTGTATGTAGGCGGCGAGAGTCATCCGCAGATTTATCAGATGAATGCCGACGGCGTGGGCGTGGAGCGCGTCACCAACGGCATCGGAGAAGCCACCAATCCGGCGTGGAATCCCGACGGCCAACACTTCGCTTTCGCCTGGACCAGCGGCATCGCAGCCGGGAATTTCAACATATTCGTCATGGATATCGGCTCGCGCCAGTATGTTCAGTTGACGCACGGCGAAGGCCGCAATGAAAATCCCAGCTGGGCGCCGGATGGGCGTCATCTGGTTTTTGCGTCCACACGCTCCGGAAAATCGCAGATTTATACTATGCTGGCTGACGGTACGCAGGTAAAGGCACTCACTGCACAAGGCGTCAACAGATCCCCGGTCTGGGGTGTCAGGTAATCATGAAAAATAACTCGTTCCGCTTCGACAAGACAGTCCTGGCGTTTGCCGGGATTATGCTTTTGATGGCCTCGGGCTGCAGCAAGAAGACGCCGATTCCACCGCCGCCGCCACCCGCTCCGGCGGCGACAAACACGACCACGCCGTCTTCGGGGAAGCCGGTGATCGCGGAATTCTCCGTCGAGCCCTCGAATATCGAACGAGGCCAGTCCGCGGTGCTCCGCTGGACCGTCACGGGCTCCAATAATGTGGCGATCGACAACGGACTGGGAACCGTGCCGCCGAGCGGAACGCGGCGCCTCACGCCGTCCGGAACAACCACATACACACTGACGGCCATGGGCACAGGCGGCGAATTGACGGCCACCACCACCGTCACTGTAACGGCCCCGCCGCCGCCTCCGCCTCCGGCGCGGAGGACGACGCCGAAAGGAACTCTGGAATCGCGCGTCCAGTCCGACCTTCGCGACGTGCTCTTCGATTACGATTCGAACAACATCAGCGACACGGCGCGCGCCGCTCTGACAGCCGACGCCGAGGCGCTGAAGCAGATCTTCGCCGACTTTCCCAACGCGAGCGTCAACGTGGAAGGACACTGCGACGAGCGCGGCTCCGCCGAATATAACCTCGGCCTCGGAGACCGTCGCGCCACCGCGGCCCGCGATTTCCTGACGCAGATGGGGATTCCTGCCGACAAACTGAAGACGATCAGCTACGGAAAAGAGCGGCCTGTCTGCACCGAGTCCGATGAGAGTTGCTGGCAGAGAAACCGGCGGGCGCACTTCTCCGTCGGCCAGTAAGACGGCATAAGTCAGGTCAATTGCAACCGTGAAAAACCGCTGTAAAGTAAAACATATGAGGCGTAACATCGGTCTTCTTGCTCTTTCCGTCCTGCTGGCGCCAGGGGTGGGCCTCGCGGCCAGCCGCGAGCAGCAGGAGATGCAACGGGACATCGCGCAACTGCAGGATCAGGTGCGCTCGCTGCAGAGCAGCTTCGACACAAAGATGGCGGCTCTGGAAACGCTCGTGCAGCAGGCGCTCGACGCGGGCAACAAAGCCAATACGAACGTCAGCGTACTGAACTCGAACGTGACCCAGACGCTCGACCGGGAATTGAAGGACGCGCTTCGGCCCGTCGCCGGGGTCTCTTCGAAGCTCGATAACGTCACCAACGATCTTTCGGACGTGCGGAACTCGATGGCGGATCTGACCACGCAGATCAACCGGCTGCAGCAGCAGTTGAACGATCTCAACAACGCGGTCAAAGTGCTGCAGGCTCCGCCCGCCGCGCCGCCGCCGTCCAACACGAATCCGGACAGCGCCAACGCCCGCCCGCCCGCGGCCGTGCTGTGGCAGAATGCCCGCAGCGATTACTCCGCCGGCAAGTCCGATCTGGCTGCGCAGGAGTTCACCAATTTCGTCAACTGGTATCCGGACGATCCCCAGGCCCCTGAAGCGCAGTTGACCGTCGGCGAAATCCATTATTCGCAGCACAATTACGATCAGGCTGTGATGGACTTCGACGCCGTGCTCGAGCGGTTTCCGGAAGGCAAAGTAACGCCCGACGCTTACTTCCTGAAGGGCAAGGCGCTCAGTGACGGCGGGATGCGGGATGCGGGCGCGAAGGAATTCCGCACGCTGATCAAGAAGTATCCGCGATCCAACCAGGCCAAGGCCGCCGCGGAGCAACTGCGCGCCATGGGCCTGAGCACCGGCACGACTACGGCGCGGCGCAAGAAATAGCGCGCCTTTTCACAGGGCGGTCACACTTCTGGTTTAACCTGTCGAAAGGATGCAGCACCCTTTCGGTTCTCCACGGATAACGCGGCGCCGGTTGCTGGGGAGCGCCGCGGGAGTCGCCGCAGCGGCGCTCATGCCGCCGAACGTTCGCCGGATGCTGGCGCAACAGTCCTCTGGCGGCCTGCCCCGGGACATCCGGCATGTCGTCATCCTGATGCAGGAGAACCGGTCTTTCGATCACTATTTCGGGACGCTTTCCGGCGTGCGCGGCTTCGGCGATCCGCACGCCCTGACGCTCC
>CAZXCO010000158.1:0-1635 GCA_964639095.1 uncultured Solibacteraceae bacterium | reverse complement strand
GATCGTGGATTTCGTCCGGCGCCGGCCGGAGAAGACCGAAATCGGCGGCGGGCGTTTCATCAGGTGGCTCGATGTGGCCGCGAGCAAGTTCTACGCGGGAGCGGGAGGAACTGACGCGATGGTCTACGCCCCGGACGCTTGCTGCTGGAGTCGTTTTCAAAGCGAAGCTGATTCTGGCGTTGTCGGATGGCGTCAGTTACAGCCGGATTGAAGCGGAACTGAATACCTAAACGGCCGAACATCGCGCGCTGGAAAGCGCGCTTTCAAGAGGGCCGCATCGCCGGACTCAAAGGACACCATAAGGGACGCCGCCCACGAGCGGCAAAGGCGGCCACGCAGGCGCGAGTGCTGAAGACGCAGCAGAAACCGCCTGACGGAAGCACTCACTGGTCCTGCCGCAACGGCGGCCACGACCGGCCTGAGCCCCGCCACGGTCCGCCGCATCTGGTCGAAAACGAGGCTGAAGCCACATCGGCTGGACCGCTACATAGCCAGCAACACTCCGGCCTTTGAAGAAAAGGGCGGATATCATCGGGCTCTATCCGGATCCACAGCAGCATGCGGCCGTGTTCTGTGTTGATGAAAAGACCGCCATCCAGCCGTTGGATCGCGTCGATCAGTGCTGCCCTGTCTCCGGCACGAATTCGAGTACTGCCGGCACGGCACTCTATCTCTGTATGCGGCGCTCCACGTGAAAAGGGGCGAGATTCACGGGAAACGGCACGGCGCCATACGAGCCCCGATTTCGTGGTTCTTCCTCAACGAGATCGTAAAGAAAACACCCGAGAGCGAGGACGTTGGCGCTGTAGTGCCAGCTGTAAGTCGCGAGATCACAGCCAGCGGGAATCTACTCATCTCGGTTTCGGGGTGTAGATTTCAACCCACTGATCGCGCCGTTGCCAGCGCTTCAGCGGCATGAGATTTAGTGCGTGCCCTATCTCCCGCTCGGTCGCCTGTGGCTCATACTCGTAATAATGCTGCAGCACTTCCCGCACGCATGGAATATCCAGGATGGTGCCCGCGGCTGGCGGAATCCGCCTATAGACAACGAGAAGATCGAAGCTCTTGCGGTTCAGAGCTTTCAGATAGTCCAAACGCAGCCCTGCCGTATCCATCACATGCAAAGGGTGCTTTACATACCCCAGTTCCGATTTCGTGAGTTCATCGGTAAGCAGCCAGGCAGTAGCGATCCGGCGATCACCCGCGTTGTCTTCGAGATACTTCGTAACAGTCTGTTGCAGCCGGACAAAATCAACCATGGCCAGGTTGTTCTCATATGCGAACGGATATGGCGGATTCCAGAACCATCCAGCAATCAACAGCAGGATCATGGCGGCGTTCGATATCCAGCGCCATCTAGCCGTGTAAACGCAGGCGGCCGTCGCCATGGCGGCATACAGAATCGGCAACACGGGAAGAAGATAGCGAACCAGGGGTGTACCCAGTATGGTGACCACTATCGTCTGCGCCAGAGCTACCAGGCCCGCTATCGTCCAGGCCCTGCCACGCAGAAGTCTGTGGCCGATGACGAGCGCGATCGTTCCGACTAGATGCCCGTCGCTCCAAAACAAGAACCGCAGGCGTTCGAAAACCGTGAGGACGAGGTGAACAGGATCGAAAGTGCCCGCGAGGTTG
>CAZXCO010000157.1:0-1989 GCA_964639095.1 uncultured Solibacteraceae bacterium | reverse complement strand
AACCATGGACAAAGCGCCAATAACGATGTCGGGGCGCCTGGGGTGCTCCACGCCTATGACGCGGCACATCTCGACAGGGAACTCTATGACAGCTCGCAGGCTGGCACACGCGATACGCTCGATAACGCTGTGAAGTTTTCGATTCCACTCGTGGCGAACGGCAAGGTATTTGTCGCCGGACAGACGCAGCTCACGGTTTTCGGACTCCTTCCGTAGTACGAATCTCGTTTTCGGGGAGACTCTGCAGATGACCAATGCCGTCACCGAATTTTATCGATACCCCGACGGCCTGCTGGAACTCGAGCCGCAGGGAGACTATCGGCCGATTCAGCCTGACGGGGGCATGGCTCCGCTAGTCCCCGGGCAGACCGCGGACATCTCCAGTACGATCGAACATTTTCGTCGGGAACGCTACAACGCGGCGCCTCCGAAGGGGGCGGCCGCAGTGCTGGCAAGCGAAGCGGCGCGCCGCGTGTATTACGGCATCCGGCCTGCTCTGTCGGATGCGATGCGGCAGTCTGTGCAGCGGGTGTTTCTTCGGAACTGGAGCCAGTTACAGTTTCCCCGGTGGCCTGTTGACGCAACCGTCGAAGACATCATGGAAAGGCATCTCGAGGCAGCCCTGGTCAACGGCCTCGAACGAATCCCGTTCATCTGGTTCTGGCCGGATGGAGCGTCATCGGCCGCGATGATGACTCACGACGTGGAAGCGATCGATGGTCTGAAGCTGGTTCCGGCGTTGATGGATGTGGATGAGGAATTCGGAATCAGGGCCTCATACCAACTCGTTCCCGAGCGGCGTTACATCGTTCCGGACAACCTTCTGGAGAGCATTCGCAGCCGCCATTGCGAAGTCAACGTCCACGGGCTCAACCATGACGGGAACCTGTTCCGGGACAGAAAGACATTCCTCGAGCAGTGCGGACGGATCAACGAATATGTCAGGAAATTCGGCGCTGAAGGATTCCGGTCCGCATGTATGTACAGAAACATGGACTGGTACGAAGATCTCGATGTCTCGTATGATATGTCGGTTCCGAACGTCGCCCATCTCGAACCACAACGCGGTGGCTGCTGCACCGTGTTTCCCTATTTCGTCGGCGCCATTCTGGAACTGCCATTGACGACGATTCAGGATTATTCGCTGTTTCATATCCTGTCCGATTACTCCATCGATCTCTGGAAAACGCAGATCGGGATGATCATGGAAAAGCATGGCCTGATCAGTTTCATCGTTCACCCCGATTACATTTTTGCCAATGAGGCGTTGCCGATCTACAAGGCGCTGTTAGCCTGTCTCTCCCGTTTGCACAGCGAAAGGAATGTCTGGCTGGCGCGTCCCGGCGAGATAAACCAGTGGTGGCGGGAACGCAGCGCCATGAAACTCGTATGTGACGACGGCATGTGGCTCATTGAGGGGCGCGGACAAGAGCGGGCGCGCATCGCCTTTGCATCGGTCGAGAACGGCGGCCTCGTCTATCGAACTGGCTCAGAAAGAGAGCCTCTGACAACACGTGAACTGGAGCGGGCGGCAAACATCCCGGCATTCTGCGGTTCCGGCAGTCGGAACCTGTATCCCGGCAGATCTGCAACTCCCGCCCGCTGAAGGCCGCGAAGGCCTACGGCCGGAGGCGAAAGCCATGTCGAACCCAGGCGTCACAAAACGCAATCTGCTGTTTGCCCTGCTCTCGATTGTGCCTCTCGCGATCGCCCGAGTTCCGCTGGGCGGGGCAATCCGGCTTGCATATACCGACGAACGATATGCCTACATCATTCTGACCCCGCTCATCAGCGCATTTCTGCTCATTCGCGCCAGAGCGGATATTCAGAGAGCGGCCCGGTATTGCCCGAAGGCGGGCATTCCGATTGCCGCTGCGGGAACTTTCCTCCTTGCGGTCGCGGCGAGGATGCCGTTTGCAGGGGCCGGCGATTACGCGCTCCTGCTCACCTTTCTGTCGGCGATGATGTTCCTGGCCGGGGCCTTCATCT
>CAZXCO010000156.1:0-12257 GCA_964639095.1 uncultured Solibacteraceae bacterium | reverse complement strand
TTTGCCGAGCCGGTGATCGCAGAAATCCGAGAGGAAAGCGAGGATTGCGGGACGGGTTTCCGGCCCCGGAATCACTTCGACCAGATGCAGATAGCGCGGCGGATTGAAGAAGTGCGTCCCCAGAAAGTGCTCGCGGAAGTCCGGCGGGTATCCTTCGCAGATATCCGCGAGAGGGATGCCGCTGGTGTTGGTGGAGACGATGGCTCCGGGAGCGCGGTGCAGGATGACGCGGTCATAAAGGGCCCGCTTGATCGCACGGTCTTCGGTGACGGCTTCGATGATCCAGTCGCAGTCTTTGATCTTCGGGAGATCGTCGTCGAAGTTGCCGGTTGTAACGAGACTGGCGGCCTCGGGGACAAAGAACGCGGCTGGACGGCCTTTCAGCGCAGTCTCGAGGCCATTGCGCGCCGCCTGATCGTGGACGCGCTCGCCGGGGAGCTGGATATCGAGCAGAAGCGAGGGAACCCCCGCGTTGGCAAGATGCGCTGCGATGCGGGAACCCATGGTTCCCGCGCCAAGAACGGCTGCGCGTGTGATTGGCCTGAGCATGGAAGTAATAAATTGGGTCTCGTTGGGGAGTTTACCGCGCCTGTTCCATTCCCGGCCGGCTCACCCGTTCCATTTGACGCGTCATTCTCTTTGTTGCGGCGCTGCGAGACGCACCGGTTTTGATCCGTCGCCGGCGGTCAATCGCCGGAAAAGCGGCGTGCAAGGGAGGCGTTCGAGGAGGAAAAGTAATTTCTGACCTGCGGCCAGTTTGTCCGGATCAGCGACAATCCGAGCATCGACAGGATCGTTACGATGGTGGCAAACACTGTCTGGCCGACCGTCAACTGCTCTTTGAAGATGCTGAACCAGCGACCGTAGACCAGCTCAACGTGAACCCAGTAGACCAGCAGGCTCGTCAGACCGAACTGGCGCACCCAGCTCCAGTCCAGATGGGTTATCCCGATATTCCAGACCCAGGCAAATGCAATCAGAACCAAAGTGGCGCCCAGTTTGATCAGGATCAGCGACGGCCCGTTCAGCCAGAAATCCGAACTCGAATAAATGGAAATCGGCGTATGAGAGATGGCCCAGGCGGTGAACGCGAGAGCCAGTCCGCCCCACGCGAACCACTGCATGGCCGGGGCGACATCTTCGGGTTTCAGCAGCCGCAGAATACTGCCCGCGCTCATCCCGAAGGCCACAAATGAAGCCCACGGGAAGAACCCGAAGAAGAGATGGTCGGGGATTATGTAGTTCCGGATGAGCGCCGGGACGCCCGACCAGTCGAGTCCCGAAACGACGGGTGCGGCGGCCGCGACTGCGACGCCCAGAATGGCGCAAAGCCGGATGCGTTCCTGCGTTCGGAATACCGCCATCACGGAGAACACCAGCAGCGCGAGGCCCATGCAGTTCAGAATGTCGACGCGAAACAGATCCGTCCAGGGGCTGTTCGGGATCGCGAAGATCCAGAGCTGCAGCCGGAAAGCAAAGGCTGCGGCGAAGAGATACCCCGAGCGCCGAATCGCCGCGCGCCAGCGGCGGAGGGCCGGGACGCCCTTCTTCTCCTGGCTGTGCATCAGGAATGCGAACGTAACGCCGAGGAGAAAGAGAAAAATCGCCGGCGGCATTCCGCCCAGAAACTGCGACGTCATGTAAGGGCTTCCTCCGCGCAGATCGTTGCGGAGGAACGACTGAAATACGTGCCCCTGCAGCATGATGAGCGCAGCGAAGCCCCGGACCCAGTCGAGATAAAGAAGTCGTTGAGAGGCCGGCGTCATTATCTTCCAGGCAGCAATGGTAGTTCCAAATGGAGACTACAACTGCGGGTGCTCTTCCGTGACCCCTTTCGGATATTTGAGTTTCAGAGCACCGTCCGGGATATCCGGATTCAGTTTCATGTTCGAGTAGGTCACGAGCATGAAGTCCCCGCCCGATGACGTCATGAATCGCTGCTGCAGCGGCAGGCCATTGCTCTGGCTGATCCAGAGCTCGGCTTTCTTCAGGCGCTGCAGGGCTTCCGGCGATTTGGGGATGAGCTGAAGATGCCAGGTGTTTTCGCTGCCGATCTTTTCCACTCCGAGCAGGGTGACGTTGTAATCGCTTCTCAACGCGGTGCTGCTGGCGCCGAAACCGAGGAGAAGCAACTGGTCGACCAGGGTCCGCCTCGCGCCCACGCTGAAGATCTGTACGGTCTTGATCTTCGGGTAATAAACACTGACGTTCTCTTCGTCGAACGCGACCGTCTTGGGCTGCGACCCGGTCAGATCGATGAGCATGCGCGTGCCGCCGTTTTTGTCGCGTTTGACCTTGATCGTCCCGGAATCCTTCTCATCCTCGTTGATGACAGCAGTGTGGCTGTCCCGCGCGACATCGGCGCTCATGGACTTGAATTGCCGCGCCGTCTGGTCCATCCGGGCGAAGGCGTCATTCAGTGCGGCGGGAGACTGGGCGGCGGCGAGTGGCGCAAAGGCCAGAGCCGGCGTCATCCAGCAGAGGGTTTGAAGAAGCCCGCGCATGATCCCGTGGGTTGCAGCCCGCATTACGGTTTGGCGAAAGCCATGTAACCCTTGATTTCCTGTTCAGAATCGAGGATCGGTTCGATGCGGGTCAGTTGCTGCCGTTTGCCGGTGCGGGCGGTGAGCAACTTGCTCAACTGCTGAAGCTGCTGGTTCTCCGGATAGGACGCAACCAGCTCTGTGTCCACCCAGAAGACGGATTCGCCATGGCTGGGCAAAGAAGTGATCTGGCTGGCGTTGGGAATGCGCGGCTGGTCCCGGAACCACTGCCGCGGTGAGAGAAAAATGAACAACGTGATCACGGCGCACATCACGTCGTATTGCCAGCCGCCGCGCTGATAATCCCACAAAATGAACCGCTTAAGGCCCGTCAGCACATTCTGAGTGTAGCAGTCACGGGATCAGGGGAGAAAGCCTGACGGCCGCCGCAAGCCCGCCCGGACCGTCGCCCGCAATTCGCCGACTCCATCGATGCGCGAACGGACGCAGTCGCCTGCTTTAATGCGCGCGCCCTTCGGGCAGCCGGTGGAGATGATGTCGCCCGGGTGCAGCGTAAAGAAATCGCTGTGGAAAGCGACCAGATCGAGCGGCCGCATCTTCATGTTCCGCACAAAATCGCGCGAACAGATCGCGCCATTGTGCTCGGTGATGACTTCGAGGCTGTCGAGATCGGGAACTTCGTCCGCGGTCGCCACGACCGGCCCGAAGCTGAAAAATGTGTCGATACTTTTGGCGCGCGTGAGGTACCGGGGATTTTTGCGAAGGACATCGAGCGCCGTCAGGTCGAGCGTGGTCGTAAAGCCGTAGATCACCCCGCCGGCCTTCCCGGGCGGCACGAAGCGGCAGCTCCGCCCGATAATGACGGCGAGTTCGCCTTCCGCATCCACGTCATCGGAAACTTCCGGCGGCGGCAGCAGGATTTCGCCGCCGGGCTGGAACATGCACGAGGCCGGCTTCATGAAACTGCCGGGTTCTTCCGGCTGCACGGCGTTGATGTCGTCGGCGTGCGTCTTGTAGTTCAGCCCGATGCACCAGATCTTGGGCGGCGTTTCGTATGGCAGCCTGGGCTCTGCCTCGCTCAGGGGAATCGGGCGCACGCCCTCGACGGGAATCTCGCGAATGCCGTTCCGGATGATTTCGAGCAGGCTGTCGGGAATCCGGAGATCGTGGCGGGCATTGACCGCCGGGACGGGCACAACGCCTTCGGCGGTGAGGACCCCGGCATGGTCGACGCCCTTGTGGCGGAATGTCATCAAACGCATGAGCGCCCATCATACCGGACTGCCCCGCCCAACGGCCTCGCAGGACCGTCGCTTCGCATGGGTTCTGCATTCGCCTTCATGGCACAATGGAGTCATGAGCGCTCCGATTGCCAGCGGTCCTGTGGAACTGTTCTCGCGTGTGGACAACGAATCCGTCGAACAGGCCGCATTGCGGGCCGGCGTCATTACGACCACTCTCGACAGCGTCATCAACTGGGGCCGCAAGAATTCCATCTGGCCAATGGCGTTCGGTCTGGCCTGCTGCGCCATCGAGATGATGTCGATGAGCGCGTCGCGGTTCGATATCTCCCGCTTCGGCGCCGAGGTCTTTCGCGGATCGCCGCGCCAGAGCGATCTGATGATCATCGCCGGCCGTGTGTCGAACAAGATGGCCCCGGTGATTCGCCATCTTTATCAGCAGATGCCGGAACCGCGCTGGGTCATTTCGATGGGCGCCTGCGCGACTTCCACCGGCGTGTTCAACAATTACGCACTGGTTCCAGTGAATCAGGTGATCCCGGTGGATGTGTTCGTGCCGGGCTGCCCGCCGCGTCCCGAGCAGTTGATCCACGCGATCATGATGCTGCAGAAAAAGATCGGCGCATCGTCGGGCGCGTTCAAGCAGGCTCTGAACCTGGCATAGGGTCAATCGCCGGCCGGCGGCCACTTCTTACCGCGGAAACGCAAGCTCCTTTGAGAAAAACGGCAGGACCTTCTTTTCGAAGTTCATGGGGACCTGCCCGTTGTGATCTCCCTCGAATGTTTCGAAGTGATGCGGCACGCCCGCGTCGGTCAGCGCCTGATCCATCTCGCGATTGGGCTCGAGCAGCCCGTCCTGCAGGCCGACGTTCATCGAAATCGCCTTCATCTTTTTGAGACTCGGGGCATACTCCTGCAGCATGACCATCAGTGAGTTCGCCATCCATTTGGCAGCGATCACCGGCCGCGGCTTGCCGTCTTTCGCCGGCAGATCGATATAAAGCGGCGGATTGCCCGGGTCGGCGGACCACGCCGCCGCGCGCGCCAGCGGCGACTTCTGATTGAACGGAACCTTCAGCGCCTCCTCTTTGGTTTTGAGCGCCTCCAGTTGCGTCATCGCCGGAGTGACCTCGGCGGTATCGAGCATGCAGCAGGCCGACATGGCGTAAAGGCTGGAGAACACTTCCGGATGCTTCATGCCGATGCGGAAAGTCCCGTAGCCGCCCATGGAATGACCCGCGAGACCGCGGCTCAGACGGTTGGGAATAGTGCGGTAATGGCTGTCGATGTAATGCACCAGTTCCACCGCGATGAAGGTTTCCCAGTCGCCCGTAGCCTTTGAGTTTGAATAGAAGCTGCCGTTTTCGAGGGAGAACGCGTCCGGCGCCACGAGAATCATTTCTTTCGTCGTGCCCGCGGCGAGGCCCTTTTCGAGTCCGGAGACGTTCGCAAATCCCACCCACTGGCGGGCATGCAGTCCGTAGCCGTGCAGCGTGTAGACGACCGGGTAGCGCCGCGACGGCTCACGGTCGTAACTCGGCGGAAGATAGACGAAGACTTCGCGATCCGCGGAGTCGCCTTCGAGATTCCCTTCGAGCGATTTGCCGTGTACGGTGATCTGTTCCAGCCTGCCCTTGAGGCTCTTTTGCAGATCCGGCAGGGGCTGGATCAGGTTACTGTTGCCCCGCGGACGCGGCCGGCCATTC
Source organism: uncultured Solibacteraceae bacterium (assembly GCA_964639095.1). Lineage (GTDB taxonomy): Bacteria > Acidobacteriota > Terriglobia > Bryobacterales > Bryobacteraceae > BOG-234. The sequence continues at coordinate 6,806 of CAZXCO010000156.1, read as the reverse complement.
TCCTGCGAGAACAGCAGCGCCGATGAAATCAGAACCAGACCGCAGAATCGAAGAAGGACCACGCAAATGCCTCCGCAGCGGAGAACCGCAGGGTTCATTCTACAGGAGGCGGTCGCAGGGCGAGTTTGATAACTTCGAGGTTGGATTCTTTGAGGAGATCACACGCCATGAAACTTCGAGTCCTTTCTGCAGCAATGCTGGCTGCATCTCTTTACGCCCAGGCGCCCGCGAAGCCGGATTCGCCGGAAATCCGGCAGCACATGGAGAAAGCACATGCGATCGCGGGGACCCGCTGGGCTGCGGCGTATCAGTTTTTCTGCGTCGATCCGCACGCGAACAGCAACAGCGATCCCGCCATTGAACCGACGAAGATTTTCGACAACGTGTACGTCATCGGCAATACGGGCACGGTCGCCTACGCCATCACGACGACGGACGGAATCATGCTGCTGGACTCGCTGGGCGCCAATCAGGTGGACACGGTGCTTCTGCCCGGCATGAAGAAACTGGGACTCGATCCGGCGCAGGTAAAGCTGGTCGTTGTGGCGCACGGGCATCCGGATCATTTCGGCGGCTCGACTTATTTCCAGATGCGCGGCGCCCATGTTGCGATGTCGGCCGTGGACTGGGACTTCATCGCGCCGAAACCCGGCGGCCGTGCAGGCGGCGTGCGGCCGAAGCGCGATATCGAAATGGTGGAAGGGAAGCCGGTGGGGCTGGGAGACGTTCAGGTGACCCCGGTTCTGACGCCGGGCCATACACCCGGGTCGATGGGCTTCATTTTCCCCGTGAAGGACCACGGCAAAACCTATATTGCCGCGATGTTCGGAGGCACGATGCTGACGGCCACCCGTCCGACACGGGAGCAGTTCGACCAATACCTCAAGGGTATCGCCCATTTCAAATCGGAAGCCGTGAAGGCCGGAGCGGAAGTGGAACTCCAGAATCACCCGTTGATGGATGACCTCGAGGCCCGCCTCACGCAGGTCCGCGCGCGCGGCGCCAACGGGACGAATCCGTTCATCGTGGGGCGCGAGAACTATCCGGCATTTCTGGATGTCATGTCGGAGTGCATGCAGGCGCAGATTGCGCGCCGCTTCCAGCAATAGCTCCTCATGGCCGAGCCGTTTCTGGAGGAGTGCCTGGCGGTGTTGACGCGCACTCCCTTGGCGCTGGATGCGCTCCTGCGCGATTTGCCGGAAGCCTGGACTACGGCTGCGGAGGGTCCCGATACCTGGAGCCCGTATGTGGTCATCGGGCATCTGGTCCACGCGGAAAGAACCGACTGGATGCCCCGCCTCGAAATCATTCTGGAGCATGGTCCGGGCCGGCCCTTCGATTCCTTCGACCGCGAGGGCCAGTTCCGCGAGAGCCGCGGAAAATCGCTGCCTGTTCTGCTCGACGAATTCCGCGGCCTGCGCCGCGACAATCTCGCACGCCTCCGGGCGCTGAACCTCGGCGCCTCGCAACTGGAGGGGAAGGGAACCCATCCCGAACTGGGAGAGGTTACGCTGCGGCAGCTTCTGGCTGCATGGACGGCGCATGATCTTGCACACATCCTGCAGGTGAGCCGCGTCATGGCGAGACGCTACAGGCAGGAAGTGGGTCCCTGGGCGGAGTTTCTTTCGGTCATGAAGTAGCGCTGGCAGGCTCCCCGTGCACGGGAGAGCCGCGCAATCGTAACCCGGCGAGGGTTTGAATCGCCAAACACGAGGACAGGAGGCGTCATTGGTGCGAGAGCGTGCGTGCATCGGTTTCGCGGTTTTCCTGTCTACGCTCGCCTGCTCGCTTCTCTCCGGCCAGTCCACTGAGGTCCACCAGACTGCGGTGATCGCCGATGTTCATCCGAGCGCTCCCAATACCATTCCGGAGATGAGGAAGCGCTTCCTCCACGGGCGCTATGAACTGCGCAATGCCACGATGCTGGATCTGATCCGGACTGCGTGGGATGTCGACGCCGACAACGTCGCGGGCGGTCCCGAATGGCTCGGTCTCGACCGCTTCGACGTCATCGTCAGCGCTCCCGCCGGTTCGAGCCCGAAGACGCTGAATACTCTGCTGCAGCGATTGCTTGCGGGCCGTTTTCATCTGGCCGCGCGCCGGGATACAAAAGAACTGCCGGCCTGGGTGCTGACGGCGGACCGGAAGGTTCAACTGCAGGAAAGCCATACGCTTGAAGAAGGCGGTTGCAGCGCCGCGCCAGCTCCCGATCGGCCGCAACTGCGCGGCGCGTCCCCGCCGCCCGTCCGGTTCGTCTGCCGCAACATGACCATGGCGGCGTTTGCGGGCGCCCTCCCGAAGATGCGCGGCGCGCCAGGCTATCTTTTCAACTACCCGGTGGTGGACCGGACCGGGCTGAAAGGCGAATGGGACTTCGACTTCGAGTGGGCGGCGCGGACTCCGGGGTCGCCGCCTGCGCCGCCCGGCGCAACGACGACGATCTTCGACGCTGTTGAGAATCAACTCGGTCTGAAGTTGAGCCTGACGAGAGTTCCTACGCCGGTGGTCGTTGTTGACGCCGTGAACGAGAAGCCGACGCCCAATCCTCCAGGTGTAGAGGCTCTGCTGGGCGAAAAGCCGCCTGGGCCGCTGCGATTTGAAGTGGCCGCGATCAAGCCTGACGACCAGAGTCTTCAGGGCGGCTATGTGGCTATCCAGCCCGGCGGCCGGGTGCAGATCCGGATGACGCTCAAAGGGCTGATTCAGGAGGCCTGGGGCGATATGAGCCCTCACCGGGTGATTGGCAATCCGGAGCTGAAGAGCGGAACCCGGTTCATGGTGGTGGCGAAAGCGCCCGTTCAGGAAAATCCGGTGAACGGGTGGGTCGGGCCAGTGTGGAACGGAGTCGATCTCGATTCCATGCGGATGATGCTGCGTGCGCTGCTGATCGATCGCTTCAAGCTGGCGGCCCATAACGAGGACCGGCTGGTTCCGGGATATGCGCTGGTGGCCGCGGAGCCGAAGCTGCGGAAGGCCAATCCTTCGAATCGTCCGGGATGCCGGGAAGGTCCGGGACCCGATGGAAAGGATCCGCGACTCCGGAATCCCGCGGCATCGAGGCTGATTACCTGCCTCAACGTCACCCTGACGCAATTTACAGAGGAGTTGAATACGGTGCTGTATGGATATCCGCCCGTGGCGGATCTGACGGGTATTCACGGCAGGTACGACATGACCATCAACTTCACGCCGCTCGCGGCGCTCCCGAACATCGAATTCCCAACGCCCGGCCGCGAGACCGTGGCGTCCGAACCAGACGGAACAATCCCGATTTTCGACGCTCTGCCACGGCAACTCGGCCTGAAATTGCAATCGCGCAAGGTGGTCGCGCCGGTGCTGGTTGTCGACCATGTGAACGAAATGCCGACCGAGAACTGAAAATCGCCCGGCGCGGGGCGGGAAATTGAAGTAAACTGACTGGTCAAACAGACCGCGATGAAAACCTTCCTCAGCCGGCTGGCCCCTGCGCTGGTGCTTCTGGCGGCGCCTTTGGCGGTATTGGCGCAGTGGCCGAATTATCCGACCCCCGGAGTTCCCAAAACGCCCGACGGGAAACCGAATCTCGAAGGGCCCGTTCCGCGGGCGCCCGATGGCCATCCGGACCTGAGTGGCATCTGGGCCTACTACCGCGACAGGCCGGGCAGAGGTGCGCGGCCCCAGGGCCGGGGCGGTGGACCCACCGGCCGGGGCGGCGGAGGGACAGGCCTCGGACCGGTCGCGCCCGGCTCGAATCCGTTCTTCAACATCGGCGCCGACATCAAGGGCGGGCTGCCGTTCCAGCCGTGGGCGCTCGAACTGCGCAAGAGCCGTATGGCGAACAACAACAAGGACAATCCGGACGCGCACTGCCTGCCGCTTGGCCTGATGCAGCTGCACCAGCATCCGCAGCCCCGGAAGATCATTCAGACGCCCGCGGTGACGCTCATTATCTATGAGGCGCAGAGCGGGCTCAGGCAGATTTTCACCGACGGGAGGCCGTTGCCGAAAGATCCCGAGCCGTGGTGGTACGGTTATTCGATCGGCCACTGGGAGGGCGACACGCTGGTGGTCGAGACCACAGGCTTCCGGGATGACGTGTGGCTCGACGTCGAAGGGAGCCCGCTGACTTCGGCCGGGAAAATGACGGAGCGGTTCCGGCGCGTGGATTTCGGTCATCTGAACATCGAAATTACCGTGGACGATCCGAAGGCCTACACCAAACCGTGGACCGTAACGGTAAAGCAGCGAATCATGCTCGATACCGATCTCATCGAGTTCATCTGCAACGAGAACGAGAAGGACGCGCCGCATCTGACCAGCAAGTGAGAGCCTGACAGCGCGCCTCCGTCAGCGCTTGACGCGGAGCAGTGACTCTGCTGGCCAGTGACTTACCGGGTTAGTGGTCTACTGGGAACATAAGCCGTGGCCCCGGTCCCCGACAGCAGCGTCACGATTCCTCTCGCCATGCTGATTCTCTTCGTGTCGGCGAAGGTCATGGCGGAAATTGCGGAGCGACTTCACCAGCCTGGCATCGTGGGTGAAATTCTGGCCGGAGTGCTGATTGGCCCCTCTGTGTTCGGCTGGCTTGCGCCGAGTGAGTTCCTCTCTGCGATGGCCGATCTGGGCGCGATGTTCCTGCTGTTCCGCGTGGGCCTGGAGGTGAAATCGTCGGAGCTCATGAAGGTGAGCGGCACGGCGCTTGTGGTGGCCTGCTCGGGTATCGTGGTTCCCTTTCTTATGGGCGCTGCGATTATGCGCTTCTGGCATGCAAGCATGAACGAGGCCATCTTTGTCGGGGCATCCATGGTGGCGACCAGCGTGGGCATCACGGCCCAGGTTCTTTCCGCCAGGGGTTTGCTGCAGGCGATTTCGAGCAAGGTCATCCTCGCGGCCGCTGTGATCGACGACGTTCTCGGACTGCTCGTTCTCGCGGTTGTGAGCAGCCTGACTCACGGGAAGGTCGATATCGTGCAGCTCTCTCTGACCGCTCTGCTTGCCACGGCATTCACCGGCGTCATTGCAAAATGGGGTTCTCGCGCGATGAGCCGGGTCATCCCGCGCATGCAGGAGACGCTGCGCGTCGCCGAGTCGCGGTTTGTCCTGGCGCTGTGCCTGCTGTTTGCACTTGCGGTGCTGGCGACGTCAATCGGAGTGGCGGCGATCGTGGGAGCCTTTCTCGCCGGTCTCGCGCTGGCTGAGACCTCGGGTCCGCGGGAGCGGGACCTGGCGCAGGGCGTTGCGGAACTGCTGGTGCCGTTCTTTCTTGCGGGGATCGGCCTGAGTGTCGACCTCTCGGCCTTCACCGAGACCTCGACCATCGTTCTTGCGCTGGTCATTCTGGCCGCGGCGCTGATTTCCAAATTCCTCGGGTGCGGGCTGGCGGCGCTGGGCCTCGGGAAAGCCGAAGCGGTTCGCGTCGGAATCGGCATGGTGCCGCGCGGAGAGGTTGGCATGATCGTGGCGCAGATCGGCCTGGGATACGGGATTCTCTCGCGAAGTTCTTACGGCGTCGTGGTCTTTATGTCGGTGGCGACCACGATCATCGCGCCGCCCCTGATCAAGGCGGCATGGAAGTCTCCAGCTGGGGCTGGCAGCGAGCCGTCGCCGGAAGAAATCATCCGGCTTGGATGACCTGTTCAGCAGGCTTCCGGCCGCTCCGGCTTTACAATGAAGGCAGGAGGCCGTTTGCATTCGCACACCCACGGGCACACTTCGCGCCGTGTGCTGATCTGGTCGCTTGTCGCCACGACTGCCTTTGTCCTGATCGAGCTCGGCGCCGGAGTTCGTGCCCGCAGTCTCGCGCTGATTTCGGATGCGGGGCACAATGCGACGGACGCGCTGGCTCTCCTGCTCGCCTGGTTTGCGGTCTTTCTTCAATCCAAGCCCGCGGATGAATCGCGTACGTTCGGGTATCACCGGGCTGGCGTTCTCGCGGCTTTCGTCAATGCCATCGTGCTGATCGGCCTGACGGCCTGGATGCTCTACGAAAGCGTCGGGCGGCTGATAAGGCCCGAAGCGGTCAACGAGAGTCTGATGCTCGCGGTTGCCGCAGCGGGAATCCTGCTGAACGGCGGAATCATGCTCGGGTTGATGCGGGGCGCCATCGACGATATCAATATTCGGAGCACTTTCCTTCACATGCTGGGAGACCTTCTCGGCGTCGGCGGAATTCTCGTGGGGGCTCTTGTGATCCGCGTGACCGGCTGGCTGCGCGTGGACCCGGTATTGTCCATTCTCATCTCCCTGCTGATTATCTGGACCGCCTGGGACATCACGCGCGAGTCGCTCAACATCCTGCTCGAGGGACTCCCCAAAGGCCTGGAGCTGAAGCAGGTGGTCTCGGCCATCCGGGCGATCGACGGGGTGCTGGATGTTCACGATCTCCATATCTGGAGCCTCGGGTCGAACTCCCACGCGCTGAGCTGCCACGTGCTGATCGCGGACATGCCGCCCTCGCAGAGCGATCATATTCTGCACCGGCTGAAGCGTGTTCTCGGGGAACGCTTTCACATTCACCATACGACCGTGCAGTTCGAGCACATGAGTTGTGCGATCTCCGGCACCGGCTGCGTGATTCCGGTGGACGCCGGGCACAGCCCTTTGCACCGCCATGCGCACTGAGAACCGCCGCGGGGTTCGCTGCCCCATGTGGAATCACCATTCGCGGTGCTGGTCTCTGAAGCGCCGGTAATCGCGCATCCGGCGCAGATCCTCATCGAGGGCGCCACGGTCGCTCGGATCGAGAGAATTGGACTCCACGACGCGCTTCAGGCGATCGATCGCCTCATCGAGCTCATGCTTGTCATAGCGGCCCTGATCGAAGCGGC
>CAZXCO010000155.1:0-3691 GCA_964639095.1 uncultured Solibacteraceae bacterium | reverse complement strand
CAGCGAGGTCTCGGTGTCCCTGGCGATCCGGAGATGTTCCTGAAGCGTTGGCAGCGTCGTGCCTGCCCAGTTCTTCAGATCGTAATTGCTTCCACTGTCTGCTTCTTTCTGGAACTCGGCCACGTCGCTCTGGTGGTCTTTCACCATGTTCCGCATGTAAGCGCGGTCGAATTCCGTACCCGACAGTGCGGAGAGCTTGTCGACCATCGCCTGGTGTTTCGCATCCAACTGGCTGGGAATGGTTATGTTGTCTTTCGCCGCCACCGACTTCAATTGATTCCCGGCCTTCGTATGGTCGGTGACCATGCGCTGACCGAATTCCTTGACTTTGTCGCTCGAGGCATTCTTTGCCGCCACTTTGCCCAGCTCGACTTCCATCATGTTGCCGATTGCGGCCTCTTTGGCGAACTTCATATCGGCTTTGGACGTTTTTGCGGCAGCGCCGGTGGCATTTGGATCGCTGCTCTTGCCGGCAAAAAGCGAACCGCCGCACGCGAACATTATCGCCGCCGCCAGGAGCATTCCGTTCTTCAAAGCTCCGTTGTTCAAAATGGATCTCATATCAGTCCTTCTGTAGGGTCCCGGATATCCCGGGTCCAGTGCGGAGGGTGCAATCGGAGGACTCTTGTGATTGGTTTTACCGGCTAAAACGGGGTAAGTCTCGGCGGGTGTGCGTCGGGCTCCAGCAGCCAGGCCTTCCGGTCCGGATAGTAGCGGCGCAGAGCGGCGTCTTCGGCAGGCCCGCGATCGATCGCCCAGATCACGCGGGCGTGATCGATATCCGCTCTGTTTTGAATCCACTCGTGCGGCCCGTGCTGCGGCCAGTAGCGGACAAACACCAGTTGATTACCCGGAGCCTTCGCCAGCGCGCCGGCGACCGCGATGCGCCCCTCGGGATCGCCGTAATTCAATGTGTCCCAGCCGTCCTGCCCGTTCACCGCAATCAACAGATTCTCGTTGCCCGTCCACTGCACGCCGTACCAGAAAGCGAAATGAGCCAGACACAGGACCAGGATGAAGGTGGCCGCATCCGCTCCCGCGCTGAGATTCCGGATTTTGACGCGGCTTAAGCGTTCCAGACTTCGCACGCTGACCAGAAGAAACAAACAGGTAGCCGCGGCTATGTAGTGGGGGTAGAAATAGGGATAAAACGCGTCGCCCGCCCATAGCAGCGCAATCGCGAGGGCAACCCACAAAAAGCGCCGCTGCCGGAGGGCGAGAAGAAAAACCGGGAGCGCGAGATAAAGCGGAGCAAGGAAGAAGAAGCGATAGAACCCGATGCGCTCGCCCAGCCGCGCGAAATAAATGGCCGCCGTATCGGTCTTCTGTCCGTGCACGGCGGACTGGGCGTCGTAATCGATCTGCTGCTCCACGGTGAGCGGGCGGTGCGGAACGGGGTTCGGCTGAACCGTAAATGTCGTGGGGATTCCGTACTGATACCGGCTCAATTGGTAAGGCAGAGTGAACCACTCGCCGGTCACCGTCCGGTTCTGCAGCAGCGTGAGCCCGAGCGCGGGAAGCAGGGCGACTGCGGCGACCGCGAGACAGCGACCAGGCAGGAAGAACAGGAAAACGAAATAGAGAACGACGATGGCCAGCAGAAGCGCGAACTCGAAAGGGCGGCTCAGCAACTGCAAGCTGAGCCCCGCGCCCAGCAGGATGGCGTCGCGTCTGCGGCGGCTCTGACGCAGCCGCGGCAGGGCTCCGAAGACGAGGCAGCCCGCGATCCCGGAAACCGCGCCGCCCCAGTAGGTGTTCATCCAGGGACTCAACGGGCCGAACTCGACCGCCGCCAGCAGTCCGCCGGCGAGGGCCCACACCGGGTCGACCCACGCGCGCAGCATCCAGTAGCAAAGCGCGCAAAGCAGGCCCACTGAAAGCACGACCCCGGCCCACGGCTGGCGGAAAATCAGTTCCCCGAATGCCAGCACAAGCCCCTGCCCGAGGGGATAGATAGAACTGTAGGAAGGCTCCTGCAGGACGAAAACGGCTTCGAAAAAGCGGCGCATCGGGTGCATGGGATTCGCCAGACGGAAGTGCGCGAGCGTGTCGCCCGCCAGCAGATAGCTGAAATCGTCGGCGACGCGCGGCGCCGGAACCGGATGATGGTCCAGAAGCGCCAGCCGCAGCACGATGGGCAGGGCCATCAGCAGCGCCATGCACGGAAGGGTGCGGGGCGCGAGGGTACGGGCCGCAAACACCAGTTTTTCCCGCGGCAGGAGCATGGCGACCAGGAGCACCGCCAGACCGAGCGTGAGGAAGTCGGCCGCTCCGAATCCCAGCGGGTTTTGCGCAGGCAGCAGAAATCGGGCGAGTTGCGAGGGAACCATCCGTACCAGCCACTTAAAAGTATCCCCGCAGGGCGATTTCGCGCGCCGGGGCGGTGATATGCTCAGGGCAAGGCCCGTGCGAAAGATTCTCCGGAACTCGTGGTGGTGGGTGCTGGCGGGAGCGCTCGCATGTCTGAGCACGGTATACGCCTTCCAGAAGCCGTTCCGCCAGTATCCGGGAGTCGAATACTTCCGGTTTGAGACTCCGCCCGGGGCGACGGAAAAAACGGAATTTCAATTCGCCCGTATGATGTTCCCCGGAGGCTGGAACGATGGCTACCGGGGCCGGTTCGACGGCGATTACCGCCTCGGGCTTTCCCTGTGGACGCAGGACTATCCGCGCGCGGACCGCCATTTTCTCGAGGCTGTGAAGCGACTCACGCGCATTCACGTCCGTTCAACCGAACAACCGGTCAATCTCGATGAAGATGAGGAATTCGACCTGCCCTGGCTTTATGCGGTGCAGGTCGGCGAGTGGGGACTGACGCCGAAAGAAGGCAAGGAACTGCGGGAATACCTGCTCCGGGGCGGCTTCTTCATGGCCGACGATTTTCATGGCAATGTGGAGCGGCAGGTCTTTGAGGACGCGATGAAACTGGTCTTCCCCGACCGGCCCATTGTCGAGATTCCGGATAACGATCCGATCTTCCATGTCGTCTACGATCTGAAGGACCGGTTCCAGGTGCCGGGCCGCGAGCATCTGCGGATGGGCTGCAAGAACTGCGATGATGGCGGCCGCGGCGCCCACTGGCGCGGGATCTATGACGACAAGGGCCGGGTGATGATTGCGGCTTCGTACAACTCAGACCTCGGCGACGGCTGGGAGTGGGCCGACGATCCCTATTACCCGGAAAAGGCGGCGTCGCTCGCGATACGGATCGGCGTCAACTATATCGTTTATTCGATGACACACTGATATTCGATGACACACTGATTGCCGGTTCGTTATTCGGGGCGGCTATCGGACGTGTACCGTGGCGCGTTCCGTGGCCGAATGTCCCTGGCCGTCTTCCGCGATCAGCTTGTATTCGGTGTCCCGGCGCGGAGAAACCTGCACGCAGCGGGAGAGCGCGGGCCATACCGCATCCACCGCGGGCTCCATGCGCAAGGACTTCGCTCCGTTCACTCCATAGCAGAGATTCGTCCGCTCTCCGCGCCTGATGGCGCCGGGAGCCGCATAGAAGCTCAGAATTTTCAGCCCGCCTCCGCCGTAGAGGTCCACGGTCTTGCGCGCCTGTTCGGCTGCCTTCTCCGCGTTCGCCTGTTTCGCCCTTCGGTCGCTGCTCCAGCGCGAATAGAAGATGCCGCCATCGTAGATCAGTCCTGCCGCAATCAGAAGACCGAGGAACGGCATCATGCGC
>CAZXCO010000154.1:0-7494 GCA_964639095.1 uncultured Solibacteraceae bacterium | reverse complement strand
TTGATGTACTGCACGGAACTAATCCGGTCGGTTGCGATCTGCCGCGGATCGAAGACAGCGGGCGTCCTTCCGGCGCCGGCAACTTCGAGCCACAGGTGTTTCTCCAGCCCAAGCAACTCCCGCAGTTTAACGTTGCGCTCTTCCGCGGTTTCGTATTCGATCAGCAGCGATGCCGAGAGCTCGCCGCGAGCCGGAATCAGCTCGTTGTATGTCTCGACTTCGTGCGCAATGTCCTGGGGCCGGACGATCCGCTCGATCCGCATCATCTCCTGAATCTGATAGCGGACCGTTTCCCTGTTCTCAAACAAAAACGTAATGTGATCGCCCAGGCGGATCCGGCGCCGTTCCTTGATCGCCAGCACCTCGGGCCGCCAGCGCTCGCGCTCGAGCTCATAGTCGGCGATGTTTTTGATTTCGGATGTATCAATCGTCTGCATCTTTATTGACCTTCGTGATCGATCCTGGTGGGGAAGCCGTCCGGCTCGTAAGCGCGCGCCAGCACCTGAATCGGATGAATCGGCCGCGTGCCCAGCGCCTGCTCGAACTGGATCGCCGCGAGCGGACAGTCGGTCGCCATCACGTTCGCCTGCGCATCCCGCATTTCGTCAAACGCTTTTTTACCCGCCAGCATGGAGAGCGGAAAGAATTCCTTCTTCATGGCGAACGTTCCATCATGCGCGCTGCATTGTTCGACGAGCTGGATTTTGGCTCCCGGAATCGTCTTCATCATGTCGCGTGAGCGGAACCCGATGTTCTGAGCCTTCAGATGGCAGGGCAGATGATAACCGATGCTTCCGGGCGTTGACTGAAAGTCGCGGTTGAACTTGCCTTCCCGTTTGAGACCGAAGAGAAACTCGTTCAGATCCATCGTGGCCGCGGCGACGCGTTTTGATGCTTCGCCGTGAACCAGATCTCCGTATTCTTTCCGCAGCATGTAGGAGCACGTGGGGTTGATTGCGACGATCTTTCTGCCCTGCTCCACGGATGGCAGCAGGGATTCCACATTCGCCGCCGCAAGTTTCTTCGCCAGTTCGACGTCGCCTGATTCCAGCGCCGGCATACCGCAGCAGTTCTGTTTCGGGCAGGTGAGCGCCACGCCGTTTTTTGCATAGACGGAAACCGCATCACGCGCGACCTGCGGATTGTAATATTCGACGAAACAGGTGGTGAACAATACCGCCTTCGAGGTATCGCCGGAGGGCGCAGGCTGCTTCCTCAGCCATTCCGAAAAAGTCTCGCTTTGGAACTCCGGCAGAATCTTCTTGTGATGAATCCCGATAGTCGCCTCAGCCAGCGCGCGCAGCAGCGGCTGCCGGTTTCCCCAATTCGCAAGGCCGGGCGTCAGACTGCCGATCCTGCCGAGTTGTTCGGGCCGCGCGAGAATCTTCGCGCGAAGGTCGATTCCCTCTTCCTGCTTCCGGACGGCATTCGCTCGCAGCATCAGCCGCGGAAAGTCGAGCTGGAACTCGTGGCCGTCATCGGGCGTGTACGGACACTTCACGTAACACAGCTTGCACTGGTAGCAGGTGTCGATGACCCGGTTTGTCTCCCGTTCGGTCAGGGCCCGGACATCGCCGTCGTGGCTGTCCACAGCGTTGAATAATTCCGGGAACGACGGGCAAAGGTTGAAGCAGAGCCGGCAGCCGTGGCAGATCTCGAATATCCGTTCGACTTCGGGATCGAGCGCAGAGCGGTCCCACCAGGCCCGGTCGTTCGGGTCGTAGGTGAGGCCGGCGGTGGGCCGGCCTCTTATCACATCCATTAAAGCTGGTTGAACCCCTTTTGAATGGAATTACGCGATCGAAGTTACGCGATTGAAGTCAGGCCCTGGCTGAACCGTCCGGCATGGGACTTCTCGGCCTTGGCCAGCGTTTCGAACCAGTCGGCGATTTCCGGGAAACCCTCTTCGCGCGCGGCCTTCGCCATGCCCGGATACATATCGGTGTATTCGTGGGTTTCACCCGCGACCGCGGCCTTCAGGTTCTTCTCGGTGTCGCCGAGCGGCAGGCCCGTGGCGGGGTCGCCGACCTTCTTCAGATAATCGAGATGCCCGTGGGCGTGCCCGGTCTCGCCATCGGCTGTATCGCGGAACAGCCCGGCGATATCGGGATAACCCTCGACATCGGCCTGCTTGGCGAAGTAGAGATAACGGCGATTCGCCTGCGACTCGCCCGCGAATGCGTCCTTGAGGTTCTGGTGGGTTCTGGTTCCGTTGAGTTCGGCCATGTGTGTATGCTCCTGTCAGAGATATAGAAATGTTTAGTGCTTCGCGGGCTTTTTCGCGCATCGTCCGCAAATTCCGCGAAACGTGACTTCGTAACTGCGCACTTCGCGGCCTTCGGCGACGCTTTGGCGCGCGCGATCCGGAATCTCGAACCACTCGATGTCGTCAAGCGCACCGCATTTCTCGCAAAGGAAGTGGTGGTGCGGGCGAAGATTGGCATCGAAAAGCGCCGCGGTGCCCTCGGAAGCCAGTTCGCGAATCAGCCCGGCGCGCGACAAATCGCGCAGAGCGTTGTAGACAGTCGCCCGCGACACCAGCGGAAGCTTCCGGTTGAGAGCGATAAAAATCTCATCCGCGGTGGCATGGATGGGGCGCCGGGTCAGAAACTCGAGCACGCCATACCGCTGCGCCGTGCGCCGCAGTCCGCTTGCCCGGAGCCGTTCCTCGATGTCCCCTTCGCCGATGTGCCGTTCGTCCCAGGGGCCTTCGGCCGCCGGCGCCAGGTTCCGCAGCTTCAAAAACTAGAATAAATCTAATCTTTGAGAACGTCAAGTTTCAGGGCTGTAAATCCGCGGAGTCCTTACTTCCGTGTGTCCTTGCCGACGATGTGGCTGACGTCCTGATTGTTTTCGTTGCAGATGTATTCCATCAGCTCGCCCTTTTCCAGCACCGAATGCCCGTGCATGGTGAAGGGGTTCGTGTATGCGCCCGGATCGTCGATCGTGACATCGTAATCGAGATGCGCGGAATCAGGCCGCCGGTAACGCTCGATCACGTGCAGCTTTTCCGTGTGGGGATGCCCGGCGAAGTCAAACCAGAATTTGTCGTTGAAGCCGACAGAATCCACCACCAGCGTATCGCCCTCCCACTTGCCGATCGAGTGTCCGTACCAGGTGGGTTCGAGATCCTTCGGGTGTCCTCGCCCGTCGAGGAAAATCTGGCGATACGTATGGATATTGCCCTCGAACAGGAACACGATCAGTTTCGGCGTCTGCATGATCTTCCAGGGGTAGGGCGCCATGCGCGGCACGCCGGCCGGGAGGCAATTGGCTTCGGGATCGTCCTTCGACATGCGCTGCTTCGTCAGTTTGAGGGCCCAGGGCTGAATCGGAAGCTGCTCGCCCGGTTTAAGAGAGCTTGTAATGTCGTAGATGAACGTGCGATCGGGAGTCCAGATTCCGGTGAGGTCGGGCTTGCCGTCGGCTGTGCGGGGCGTCGGGCCCGAAGGCTGCGCCTTCAGCTTCTCGTTGGCGGCGAGGGCGGTGCCGCCGCCGGCGGGATCGGTGGCGGAGTCCTGCGCGGACAGTTGCAAAAGGCACAAAAACAACATTCCCAGCGCGATTTTGGTGAACATCACCCGGAATTCTATATCAGTCCACCCTACTGGCCCCGTGCGGCCTTCTCCAGCAGACGCGCCGCGCGCGAGGGATTGAAAACGCCGCACGAGCAGAAGCGCGTGAGACAAGCGGCGGCCTGCTCCGGGGTGCGGCGGCCTTCCCTGACCCAGTCGATCATCTTCTTCGCGAGATTGTGGCTCACCATGCCGTGACCGCACATGGTGGAAAGCAGCAGCACTCCCGCATCGGGGAGCTTCGTCGTGTCCCCTTCGAAGCCCAGCGAATAGCCGATGCTGTGCCGCCGGATCCCGGTCGCGAAACAGCATTGCTCTGCGCCGTCGATGGAGGTGGAAATGTTGATGCTCAGGCCGAGGTCCGCCTCCCGGATGGCGCGGACGAAATCTTCCGCCGCGACGCGATTGTCGAAGACGGCTGCCACGGTGGTGGGTGCATCAAGGCCGCGAATCACCGCGTCGAAGTCCGGCGTTCCATCGCGATTCCAGTGCGAAGCCGGCGTGAGCTCGCGAGAGGGACGCAGCGCGCCCCCGTGGATCGCGTCTCCCAGATTCACGGGATGGAACCGCACAGCGATCTCGAGAAACCGGCGCAGCTTTTCGAGCGCACCTTCATCGTTCCGTCCCTTGCTGGCGATGGCGAAGACGACATAGTCGTCGTAGAAACTCTCCGCGGGGCCGAATCGATGCAGCGTATTCGTCATGGCCGGCTTCCTTCATTGGTAATGCGCCCGAGCCCGATATTGGTTTTGGCCCGCTCCAGCCGGTAGCCGAGGCTTTCGAGAACCGGCGCGACAACCGTATCCTCGCCGCTTTCGTCGCATCGCGCCCCGGCTCCGAGCGCTACCACCGTCGGAATCTGCTTTTCCATTTCGCGGACCAGACGGATCACTTCGGCAGTCCGCTCGACGCCCACCTTGATTTCCACGATCGCCGAGAGCACCTTCTCGTTCAGCATGTCTTCGCGAATGGTTCCCGTCGCGACATCGCTCATGAGCGAGGTGACGGGATTCTTCTTCTCGAAGGCGACACCGGCTTGCGCCAGCGCCTGACACATCTTTTGAATATCGTGAAACCGCACTCCGACGCCCGGACGCCCGAATTCAATGGTGAAGCCGACCTCTCCCGGTCCCACGCGCCCCGAGACGTCATTCGTCTTCACTTCTTCCGTTCCGCGCCCGTGGACTCCGGTCGATTCATGCGGTACGCGGGGATCGGAGAATGCCCGCCGCACGACGCGCGGCCACTCGAGCGCTTCCGGCTGGAACGCCGCTGTCGGGCAGACATCGGGCTCGGGGTCGAAGCGCAGGCGGGCGAGCTGAAAAAGCTTCCGCAGCGTCCGGACAAAGACCGGATTCAGATGTTCCTGGCTCAGGCCGTTGACGCAGGCATAACACTCCACGCACTCATCCCGGTTGATCGTGGCCCGCCGGATCTCCGGGTCGATATAAATCGCTCCCATGGGACACACGTACGTGCAGTTTCCGCAGGCCACGCACTTCGCGGGATCGATCTTCATGCAATCCGCCTGTTCGCATCGATTTTCAGGTAAAGAACGGCGGCGATGAGGCACAGCCCGCAGGTGATCATGAAGGGCGAATGCCAGCCGTAACGGGAAGCCGCATAGGTGACCACCGCGGCCGACAGCGCTCCGCCGATGTTCCCCAGCGTATTCATGACAGCCGACACCGACCCCGCGAAGTCGCCGCCGATATCGAGCGGAACGGCCCAGGAAACGCCCACTGTCCATTCGAGCCCGAAGAACGCCGCGCAGTAGAAGGCGACCGAGACTCTTGCATCGTGTACGAAAACAGCCGGGATCGTGGCCGCGGCGGAGAGAATAAACCCGGCGATGGCGACCCACCGCCGCGCCAGATTCAGATTGCCGGTGTGCTTTAACACCAGATCGGAAAACGAGCCGCCCGCCAGATCCCCGAGGGTTCCGGCGAGCAGCGGCAGGCTCGCATACAGGCCCATTCTGGCCAGCGTCATGCCGCGGGCTTCGTGCAGGTAGGTAGGGAACCAGTCGTTATAAACATTCAGGTTGAAGTTGTAGCAGAAGTACATCACCGCGAGGATCCAGAGATTGCTGTGCGCGAGAATCCTGCGCCAGGGGATGTCGCTGGAGCGTTTGCGGCCGGAGCCGATCAGATCACGTTCGGCCTTGTTGACGCCTCCGTGTTCCTCCGGTGTGTCCCGGTAGTACAGAAACCAGACAACCGACCACGTCACGCCGAGGATGCCGAACACGAGGAACGCCGCGCGCCAGCCGAACTTCGCGATGATGAAAACCACCAGAGGTGGCGTCAGGGCTGCGCCCAGACGGGAGCCGGCGTGGGTAATTCCCTGCGCAAAGCCGCGTTCGGCGGGCAGCATCCAGCGGGCCAGCGATCGGGTCGCGATCGGAAAGGCGCCGGCTTCACCCAGGCCGAAGAAGATCTGGATCACGAGCATCGAGATCGCGTTCCAGGCCATTGCCGTGAAACCGGTGAAGACACTCCACCAGGTCACGATGAGCGTAAGAGCGCGGCGCGCGCCGAAGCGGTCGCCGAGCCAGCCGCCGGGAATCTGGAATAACGCGTATGCGATGCGGAAGGAAAACGTAATCCATCCCATCATCACCAGCGAAATGCTCAGTTCGTCGCGGATCACGGGGCGGGCGACGGCGAGAATCTGCCGGTCCATGTAGGTGATCATGTACGCGGCCACGGTCAGGCCCAGAACGACATGGCGTACGTGAGTCGGCCGGGAGGTCTTGGCGGGAGCGGGCTGCATCGGGCGCTTTGCGCTGCTTCTACGTTGTCAAGCCGAGTGAATCATACCATTGCCCGGCGGCGCCATATGGCGCAATCGGGCGGCGCAAATGAGGTGATATGTTCGTGTCTGGCTGGAATCAGACGAAAGGACATCATGCAATATGGCTACGGTAACTTCCTCTCCGACTGAAAAGCGCGTCCCCCTGCCGTCGACGAAACTTCTCATCAACGGCCGGTGGGTGGAAAGCGTTTCCGGAAAGCGCTTCACCACCATCAATCCCGCCACGGGCGAGGCGATCTGCGATGTCGCCGAAGCCGACGCGGCGGACGTGAATCTCGCTGTAAAGGCTGCGCGGAACGCCTTCCACAGCAAGGCGCCGTGGCGCCGTATGTCGGCCTCCGAGCGCGGGAAGCTGCTCAACAGGCTTGCCGACCTGATGGAAAAACACGCCGACGACCTGGCGCGTCTGGAAGCTCTCGACAACGGCAAGCCTTACCGCGTCGCGAGAGCAGCCGACATTCCGCTCTCGATTGCCTGCTACCGCTACTTCGCCGGCTGGGCCGACAAGATCCAGGGCAAAACCATCCCGGTGAACGGCGATTATTTCTGCTACACGCGGCACGAACCCGTTGGCGTCGTAGGGCAAATTATTCCCTGGAATTTTCCGCTGCTGATGCAGGCCTGGAAGCTGGCGCCCGCGCTCGCCACCGGCAATACCATCGTGATGAAACCTGCCGAGAAGACGCCTCTCACGGCGCTCCGGGTTTCCGAACTCATCCTGGAAGCGGGATTTCCGGACGGCGTGCTCAACATGCTGCCCGGTTATGGCCCGACCGCCGGGGCCGCAATCGCGCATCACATGGACGTCGACAAAGTCGCGTTCACCGGCTCGACCGAAGTGGGTCATCTCATTATGGAAGCAGCGGCCCGGACGAACCTGAAGCGGGTGACGCTCGAGCTGGGCGGCAAGAGCCCGAATATCGTCTTTGCCGACGCCGACATGGATCAGGCGATCGAAGGGTCGCACTTCGCCCTGTTCTTCAATCAGGGCCAGTGCTGCTGCGCGGGCTCGCGCCTCTTCGTGGAAGAAAAAGCCTACGACGAATTCGTCGAGCGGAGCGCTGCGCGCGCGAAGAGGCGCACCGTGGGCGATCCCTTTGAC
>CAZXCO010000153.1:0-3662 GCA_964639095.1 uncultured Solibacteraceae bacterium | reverse complement strand
CGGCGACCATCATCGTCGGCGAAGTCGTGTCTCTGCGGAAAAAGCTGAGCTGGTTTGAAAAGCTGCCCCTTGCCGGCCAGCGCGTTGTGGTCACCCGGGCGCGCGAGCAGGCCGGCCCGATGATCGGCCTTCTGCGCAGTCTCGGAGCCGAGACGATCGAACTGCCGACGATCGAGATTCAGGCCGCCGATGATTACACGGCGCTCGATCGGGCGATCGCGAATCTCGGAGACTACAACTGGCTGATTTTCACCAGCGCGAACGGCGTTCGTTTTTTCCTCGACCGTCTCGACCGGAGCCAGCGCGACCTGCGCGCAATCGAGGGCCGCATCTGCGCCATCGGACCGGCCACCCGCGAGGCGATCGAGAAGTTTCATCTCAAAGTCGACGTCATGGCCGCGCGATATGTCGCCGAGGGGCTGATCGACGCCATGGCCGGTTACGATCTGGCGCAGTCGCGCATCCTGATCGCCCGCGCGGCCGTTGCGCGCGACCTGCTTCCCGCGGAACTGGTCCGGCGCGGAGCCCGCGTGGATGTCGTGGAGGCTTACCGGACCGGCGCCCCGCGTGACCTCGCGATGCGCGCGCGCGCCGTGCTCTCCGGCAACCCTGACTGGATTACTTTCACCAGTTCCTCCACGGCGCAAAACCTCATCGGTGCGGTCGGAGTGGAACCACTGCAGCGGATTCGTTGCGCCAGCATCGGTCCCGTAACCAGCGCGACTCTGATCCAGAAGGCCGTTCCGGTGGCCGTTGAAGCATCGAGTTACACGGTTGCCGGACTGGTACAGGCCATGCTGGAAAACATCACGATCCGCCGGGCGGGTATAATCGGAACGTGAAATTTGCGCCCTTTCTGCTCGCCGCGCTGTGTCTCGCGGGTTGTTCGAAGAACATTGACACACCGGAGGCGGTCAAGGCCGGCGTCATCAAAGACATCGCCAAGAAGGTCGACGTCGACAGTATGGACGTCAACGTCGATTCGGTGTCGTTTCGCGAAAAAGAGGCCGATGCGCGTGTCAGTTTCCGGCCCAAAGGCGGCGATCCGTCCCAGTCCATCACGATGACCTATCTGCTCGAGAAGCAGGGGGACGAATGGCATATCAAGAGCCGCAACATGGTGGATCCACATGATCAGGGGCAGGCCGGTGGATCCCCTCATGGTGAATTGCCGGCGGGACATCCGGGCGCCAGCGGCGCAGTCAATGGCGGCGCCCTGCCCGAAGGACATCCACAGGTCGATCCCAGCCATCGGCCATGAAGGTTGCCATTCTCGGCGGTGGCCCTTCCGGAGCATTTGCGGCTGCGCAACTGGCTTCGAGCGGCGTAAATACGGTCCTCTTCGACGAAAAGCTCGCATGGGAGAAGCCCTGCGGCGGAGGCCTGACCTATAAGGCCTACTCACAATATCCGTTCCTCGCCGAAGGCAGCACGCCCCGGAAAGTCATCCGCGAGACGGTGCTCTCCGCGCCGAAAAGCAAAGCGGTGACCCTGGCGCTCGACCACCCTCTGCTGATTTATTCGCGATACGACCTCAACGGCATGCTGCTCGACCGCGCCCGGCAGTCTGGCGCGCAACTCGAAAAAACGCGCGTTCTGAGCATCGACCGAACGTCCTCCGGCTGGTCTCTGCGCACCAAAGCCGGCGCGATGAACGCGGACTATTGCATCGTCGCCACCGGCGCGCGCAATCCTTTGCGCGATTTCGGCACTGCCCTGACGTCGAACGACACCATGATTGCGCTCGGTTACTACATTCCCGGAAACCGCGACCACATCGATATCCAGTTCCTGCCGAAGCTCGAAGGATATATCTGGGTCTTTCCGCGCTGCGGGCATCTTTCCGTCGGAATCTGCGGGAAAGGAGAGCCGGCCTCGTCTCTGCGCGCACGCCTCGAGCGCTACATGGAAGAACAGGGTCTTCCGAAGGAGGGCGCGACCTTCTACAGCCATCTGCTGCCGAGTCTGGAAACCCCGGCGTGGAAGTGGAATCGGGTCTCCGGGGATGGCTGGCTGGCGACGGGCGATGCGGCCGGGCTGGTCGATCCGATCACCGGCGAAGGCCTTTACTATGCTGTGCGATCGGCGGATCTCGCCGTCAAGGCCATTCTGGCGGAATCGCTCGACCTCGCCGGAGTCGCCTACCGCAAGCTGCTCCGCCGCGATTTTATGGCCGATCTGGAGTTCGGTTCACGTCTCGCCAGCCGGGTCTTCCAGGGGCACTTTCTCGGCGGATCCGTGACCAGCCGCATGGTGCAGTTTACGCGGCTCAGCCCCAGATTTCGCTCCGTCATGCAGGATCTCTTCGCAGGCACGCAGCCTTATGTGGGCCTGAAGCGCCGCCTGATGAGAAATCTGAACGGAAGTCTGATCGAGATCGTCTGCAATCTGGGTTTTGGCCGGTTGATCCCGGGCCGCGACCCGGCATAGCTCAGCTTCGGTAGCGCCGGAGCCGGAGGCTGTTGGTCACCACGGAAACGCTCGACAGCGCCATCGCCGCCGCCGCAATCATCGGCGACAGCGTCCAGCCCGTGAACGGATAAAGCACCCCGGCCGCGACCGGGATGCCAAGCGTGTTGTATCCGAAAGCCCAGAAGAGATTTTGCCGGATTACCCGGAGCGTCTGCCGCGCGAGAGCGAGTGCGTCGGGAACGCCGTTGAGATCGCCGCGCATCAGAATAATCCCCGCCGCGTCGATCGCCACATCCGTCCCGGTGCCAATGGCGATGCCCACGTCGGCCCGCGCCAGCGCAGGGGCATCGTTGATTCCGTCTCCCACCATCGCCACGCGCCGCCCTTCGGATTTCAGACGCGAGACTTCCCGCTCCTTGTCCCGCGGCAATACCTCCGCCAGGACCTGCGCCTCGTCCAGCCCGAGCTCGCGCGCGATCTCCAGCGCCACCCGGCGGTGATCGCCCGTAATCATCCAGACCGCGATCCGCATGGACCGCAGCCTCTGGATGGCGGCCGCAGCTTCCGGCTTGACCTCGTCCGCGATCTCGAATTCACCGGCGTGCGCACCGTCGATCTCGACTGCGATGGCGCCGTCTTCTCCGCGACCGACAAACACCTGTTTCTCCCCCACCATGGCTTCGGCGCCAGTGCCGGGAATGGCGCGAAAACCGGACGAAGCTTCGAGACGGGAGTCACCGGCGAGGTTCACGATGGCGCGGGCGACGGGATGCTCGCTCCACCGCTCGACTGCGGCGGCAAACCGCACCACTTCTTCCTCGGAGAACCCGTTCCGGGCGCGTACTCGCTTCACCACGGGCTTCCCCGTCGTGAGCGTGCCGGTCTTGTCCAGTACGACCGTGTCGATGCGGGCCGCCATCTCCAGCGGACCGCCGCCTTTGATCAGAATTCCCCGCTCCGCGCCGCGTCCTGTCCCCACCATGATGGCGGTCGGGGTCGCGAGGCCCATCGCGCAGGGACACGCGATGATCAGAACCGCCACAGCGTTTACCACGGCGAGGCCGGCAGGAGCGAAAAACATCCAGGCCGCAAACGTCACGACCGCGATCGCCAGCACGGCGACCGTGAAATAGCCGCTCACGATGTCGGCGAGGCGGGCGACAGGCGC
Organism: uncultured Solibacteraceae bacterium; assembly: GCA_964639095.1. Taxonomy (GTDB): domain Bacteria; phylum Acidobacteriota; class Terriglobia; order Bryobacterales; family Bryobacteraceae; genus BOG-234. Next base: position 82 of record CAZXCO010000153.1, on the reverse strand, counting down.
TTTTGCACCCTGCGCGCGCCTCACCAGATCGATGATCTGCCCGAGCGCGGTGTCACGCCCCACCTGAATCGCTTCGAAGCGG
>CAZXCO010000152.1:0-2534 GCA_964639095.1 uncultured Solibacteraceae bacterium | reverse complement strand
CGGCATCATCTCCTCCAGCACCGGCTTCCTGGAAATGACTCGCGGACGGCACCCATACCGCTCCGCCAGAATGATCCTTGCCAACGCCACTGACGTTCGTGAGCTGGAATCCACCGCCAAGGTCCGGATCTCCGCGAACGGACGCTGCGAAATCAGCAGAATGCTTCGCACAGGCCCTTCGCACGCAATCCCCAGATCAGGCAGAAAATCGAGCTTCAGTCTGTCCAGTTCCGCGCACGGAACCAGCCCGATATCGGCCTGGCGGTCCCGCAGCGCCTCTGCGCAATGCACGGGAAGATCGAAGCGGAATTGAAAAAGGCCCCGTTGAGGACCGTGAAGGAATCCCCAGACCAGAGGCCACGTATTCAGATAGCTGACGGCAGAAACGATCAACTCCCCAGTCTAGCGAACGCCCCGCTTCGCCGGACAGTACTCCTGGAACGCCTCCAGGCGAATGAGATGATGGAAAAACGTGCTATTTTGCCCTTAACAGTCCGTTTTGTTTGCTCTTGTACCACTTCAATGAGATCCTTCCGCGCTTTTTTCCTTCTTGCTCTTTGCGGGTTCTTGCCATGTTTCGCTCAGATCACGCTGAATCCCATCCCGACGCGCATCCTGGGGCAGAACTCACTCCAGATCACGAATATCAACCCCAACCTGGTGGAAGGGCGGGAGCTTTACACCCCGGAAGGCATCGCGCTCGACAATTCGGTAAGCCCCCCGGCTCTTTATGTGAGCGATTCCAGTAACAACCGCGTGCTTGGCTTCCGCAGCGGGGCCAGTTTCGCCAACGGCCAGACTGCGGATCTGGTTCTGGGTCAGCCCGATCTCGTCAGCACTCTCCCACAGGGACCCGGTCATTCACGTTCCACCGGACTGTCGGCTCCCACCGGAATCGCCGTGGATTCGCAAGGGAATGTCTATGTGGTGGATTCCGGCAATAACCGGATTCTGCGCTTCCCGAGGCCCTTCGCGCAGACCGGCGAACGTCTACCCGATCTCGTGATCGGCCAGACCTCGTTTTCCACGAACGGCGCCAACCAGGGAGGAATTTCCGCCTCCACCCTTTCCTTCACCGGCCCCGGCTCAACGGCGCTCCAGGCGTTTGTCACGTTCGACGGGTCGGGAAATCTCTGGGTGTCCGACGGCGGCAACAACCGGGTGCTTCGTTTCAACGCGAATGTTCTCGGCTCGCAGGCTGCCTCGGGGCCGGCGGCGGACATCGTGCTCGGCCAATTCGACTTTTCCACCAACAGCTACAATCCTCCCGCCCTGAATCCCCTGAAGTCGTTGATCGCATTCACCACTCCCGACGGAATCGTTTTCGACAGCGCGGGGCGGCTCTTTGTCGCCGAATCGACTTCCTCGCGTCCGGGCCGGATTCTCATGTGGACTCCGCCTTTCTTTACGGGCAAGCCCGCCTCGCGATTGCTGGGCGTGGACAGCGACAATCCGCCGCCTCCGCCCGTGAGCGAATTTCAGTTGAATGTGTCGCCTGGGGGCCTGTTCGCCATCGGCAGCGCGATCGGGGTGGCCGACAGACTCAACAACCGCGTGCTGGTGTTTCCTCCAGTGGAGCAGTGGACGGCCAACACCACATACCAGGCCGCTGTCGCGGTCGCAGGCCAGGGCGATTTTATCAGCGGCGCCGCCAACCAGGGACAGCCGACCGCCGGACCGGACCGGCTGGCCGGTCCCGGAGCCGCCGTGTTTTCGGGGTCGGAACTGTACATCGCCGATTCGCTCAATAACCGCGTCATCGTGATGCCGAAGAGCGGCTCCTCGTTCGCGCCCGCGACACGAGTACTGGGGCAGGACCAGATGAATCTGAACGCCCCCAATCTCGTTGAAGGCCGTGAATTCAACTTCGGAACCGCCAGCAGCGGCTTCGATGCCGGCCTCGCCCTGGATTTCACTTCCAGCCCGCCGCACCTCTACGTGGCCGATACCTACAACAACCGCATTCTCGGTTACAACGACCTGCGAAGTTTCCAATCGGGCGCGAAAGCGGACATCGTTATCGGGCAGCCCGACTTTCAACAGGTCCTGGTTAACTATCCGGCAAACGACGGCAACAAGCCGAATGCATCGGGCCTGTGGGCGCCTACCGGGCTCGCGGTCGATTCGGACGGCAATTTGTACGTGGCGGATCGCGGCAATGGACGGGTGCTGCGTTTTCCGAAGCCATTCGCCAACTACCTGCCGGGCGTGATGGAACAGGCCGATCTCGTGCTCGGGCAATCCAGTTTTACGGGCACGAGAATCACGGATGCCACCGATCGCACCATGTCACAGCCTTACGGGCTGGCGTTCACTCTCGCCGGGGGGCTGCTGGTATCCGACATCGCTCTGAACCGCGTGCTCTATTTCGATGCGCTTCCCGCGGATCTGAAGTCCGGAATGTCGGCGAGTCTGGTCTTCGGGCAGCCTGACTTCACTTCGAACGCGAGCGGATCGGGCGCCAGTCAGATGAGCCTGCCTCGCCACATCTCCACCGACAGCGACGACCGGCTTTACGTCGCCGACCGCGGGAA
>CAZXCO010000151.1:0-1524 GCA_964639095.1 uncultured Solibacteraceae bacterium | reverse complement strand
GCTTCGCGGCGATTCTCATGTCACCGAGGCGGTTCTCTACGACGAGAAAGGTGCGCCTTTCGCGTGGTACGGGCAGGAATACTCGAACACCCCTCCCGCGCTGGCCCACCGGGACGGCGTCTACTTCGAGGGCAGCGATCTGCTGACGTTCCAACCCGTGCGGCTTGAGGGCGAGCGCATCGGCACGATTTTCCTGCGATCGACCAGCAACATGAATTTCGAAATGCACCACTATCTCGAAATCGTGCTGCTGGTGCTCATTGTTTCCTTCGGTCTGGCGCTGTTTCTCAGTTCGGGTATGCAACGCCTGATTGTGGCGCCCATCACGGCACTGTCGCGAGTGGCCCAGCGCGTGACCACGGAGAAAAACTATTCGATTCGGGCCACAGTGCAGAGCGGCGCGGAGATCGGAATTCTCATCCATTCTTTCAACGAAATGCTTTCGCAGATCGAGAGCCGCGACCTGGCGCGCAGGGCAGCGGAAGAATCGCTGCGGGAGAGCGAGCAGCGCTACGCGCTGGCCGCGCGCGGCGCCAACGACGGGCTGTGGGACTGGAAGCTGGCCACAGGCGAAATTTATTTCTCTCCCCGATGGAAGCAGATGCTGGGGTATTCGGAAGTCGAGATCCGGCCCGATCCTGAGGAGTGGTTCAGCCGCATCCACCCCTCGGATCGTGATCGGGTCCAGGCCGAAATCGCCACCTATCGCGCCGGATCCACGACGGAATTCGCTACGGAATACCGCATCAGTCATAAAAATGGATCGTTCGTGTGGATGCTCAGCCGGGGCGCCGTCGTCCGGGATGAATACGGCATGGCGATCCGTATGGCCGGATCTCAAACCGACATTACGGAAGGTAAAATCGCCGATCCGCTGACCGGGCTTCGCAACCGCCTGTACTTCCTCAACCGGCTGGAGGATGCGATTCAGAAAAGCGCCAGCGACGGCATCGGCTTTGCGGTCCTTTTCCTGGATCTGGACCGCTTCAAACTGGTCAACGACAGCCTCGGCCACGCCGCCGGCGATGAGTTACTGACGGGAATTTCCAGACGCCTCAAGGCGAGCATTCGCGAGACAGGCAGGGGAACCAGCCGGGCAGTTCATTCCGTTGTGGCGCGACTCGGAGGCGACGAATTTGCTGTTCTGCTGAGCGGCATCCAGCACATCCGCGACGCGGTAACCGTCGCCGATCGCATCCTTGCCAACCTCGGCTCGCCTTTTCAAATCGCGGGACGCCAGGTCTTTGCCACTGTGAGCATCGGCGTGGCGCCGGGCGCTTCCGGCGCCACGCCTGAAGACCTGCTGCGCAATGCCGATACCGCCATGTACCACGCGAAAGCCAAGGGCAAGGCGCGGTCCGAGGTATTCGACGAGAGAATGCGCGACCGGGCCAAAGCGCGGCTCGAGATCGAAACCGATCTGCGAAAAGCGATCGAGCAGAAGCAACTCGTGGTGTTTTATCAGCCCCAGATCTCTCTCACCGACGGCCGGATCACCGGTTATGAGGCGCTCATTCGTTGGCA
>CAZXCO010000150.1:0-3911 GCA_964639095.1 uncultured Solibacteraceae bacterium | reverse complement strand
GTGATCAAGGTAAGCGCGAATCTCTTCAGTCGTAAAGATGCGCCGGATTTGATCGACGAACGCCGGCACCTCCGCGGCGAACTCCGCATCGTGCCCCCATGCCCATTTTGGCTTACCTCCTTTTTCACGACCGGCTTACAGGCTAAATCCGGCACGCACAGGCGTTCGGAACGGCAGACTACGGAGCCGCTCTTACGCGATACCGTCGGGCAAACCTGTGATTCCCGTCCAGATGTCCTGTGTCACCTGCTCCGGAGCCGGTGGGCCCCGGTACGTCCCCACCCAGGCAGAAGTCATCGGGTTCAGGCAGGATCCGAACCGCTCGGAAATCGGTTAAGGGAATGTCTGCCGACGTTTGATCTACTGTCTCTTTTGGCCGAGAGCAATCCACACAAGAGGTGCCAGCCGCTTGAATTCGATCCGAACCAAGACAACTCGGAATCACGAGTCCGAGTGAGGCGGATCGTTTGGAGCCGCCGGGTGCGATGATTCTGGCCGATCCAATGCCCACGCCCGGTTCCGACCAAAATAGTACCTGATTTTGGTACTGTACGGCACAGAGCATTTCGGGTATTTTTGCTAAATGCTCCGAATCGGTACCGCTTTCGCAATATTGCTCTCGCTTTCGACCGGAAGTCTCTTTGCGCAACACGCCGTTGATCCTGCCAATCGTTATCATCGGCTGATTTGTCTGGTACATATGACCGGCACCGGGTCGGACGATGACCCAATCCGGCCGGAATTTGTGCCAAATTCGGCAGCGAAGAATGCCTCAACTATTCCCCAGACGGACACAGGGAAGGCCGGTAGCGCTGTCAATACTCCCGCCAATCCTGACACGCCCGCTTCGGTGAACCGCGCCCTGGCTACCCGATCGGGCATTATCTCCTGGAGTTTCCAGCCCACGGATGACGGCAAGATGGCAATCATCCAGGTCGTTGCCGTGAACCGGCAGGCATTTCAGGCGATTCTGGCGGCTACAGACACCGATATCCGCGTATTCGAGATCGGAAAAGACAAGCCGGAGAAGATCGAAGCCGAAATGAGGAAGCACAAGAGGGATTTCAGCCTCAATTCCCTGCGGACGGTGGCTCGATGAAAGGGCGACTCATCATTCTGGGGATTGCGGCGGTATTCGCCGCAAATGCTTATACATGGGACTTTGCGTCGCCCTCGCCCTGGACGGGAACGGGATCCTGGACGAAAAACGGTTCCTCGCAAACGCTCAGCACAGGGATGGCCTTTCCCGGTGGGTCTTACATCTGGACGCCAACCGTTTCGGGTGTGAATCCGAGCGACTATGACATCGAGAGCACGTTATACGTGTATTCGGCGGCCACGTACATTCATTTCCTGAGGGCGGGATCCGCCACGGTGCAGTCCGGGATCGGAAGCTATGTATCTGCCGAACTGGTGACGAACGGTAATCCGACCATCGCGGCGACGCTGAACATCAAGCAATGTGTGAGCGGAACGGTTACACTGCTCGCCAGTGCTCAGGTCGCAGTCACGGGTAACACAGACTTCCGTACTGTCGTGTTCGGGACGAACCTCTGGGTCTATATCAATGGCGCATTGGTCATGCAGCAGACACTGCCCTCGGCCACCACTGGACAGCCCGGAGTCGGCGGGATTTTCCCCTACACACAATATGGCTATCTGGACGCGTTTACACACGTTCAGATCGGTCCACACTGGACTGCGCCCCCGCCAGCGGTTTCGACGACGGGATTTTCTTCGAGCGCTTACCCAACGACCGTGGCTATGAAGTGGCAGAGCGTGAGCCTCGGCGACAACCCCGGCATTCTCGATTACCTGGTCCAACGGGACGGCGTGCCGCTCGGAACGGCCACCCTCATCAGTCCGCCTGAGTTTCTCGATGCGACCGCACAACCTTCGACGACGTACACATATACGCTTCAGGCGGTCGATATCCACGGCAACGTCAGTACCGGAACTGACTTCAGCGTGACCACGCCACCCTCTGGGACAGGGCCAGGGGCGCCGCCCAATTCAGTTGACCCGAGGCGAACCGGCGTGAGGGCGACGGGGTCTTATTGGGGCGGCGGAGGCGAGCAGATCGATACGCTCAGCGGAAATCTGAACTTCTCGTTTCCCCTGTTGAAGGCGCAAGGGCGCAACGGCTGGATCGTCCCCGTCAATCTCGTCTATAACTCACAGAACTGGCGCCAGGACAATGGCGTGAACTGGCAACTCGGATACGACGTCGGGTTCGGCTTCGGATGGAAAATGCTGATCGGATCGATTACGCCCTACTATCAATCGATTGGCGGTCCGCTGGATCATTTTGTCTTTACCGATAATACGGGAGCGGAATATCGGCTGAATCAGAACAACGGTGGGGTCTGGTCTTCAACGGAGGGCGTTTACATCTGGTTTGACGCCAATGCCGACAAGCTGCATTTCAACGACGGCACCTTCTGGGTGATGGGTTCGGTGTCAGGAGGAAGCGAGCAGGATGCGGGGACGATGTACCCGACGATCATCGAGGATGTGAATGGAAACCAGGTGATCGTGACCTACGATGTGGGGGCGGGTATGACGGCCGCAAACACCAGCGCACGGATCAAAACGATCGAGGATGTCCGGGCGGCGCACGTAAGCGGCTTCAGTTGCGCGAATCCGCCGACCAACACCTGCAGCAACCTGACCTACAATTTCAATTACGACCATGGAAGCCCGGTATCACATCTGGTCTCGTTTGTGAATGCGATCGGGACTGGGGAGTCGGGAGCGTTCGCGTACAACACAGGGCTCGAACTCAGTCCGCCGTTCGGCGCCGACGCTGGTTGGTATGGAAAAACCGCGACGCAGTTAGCGAGTTATCGAGTAGGCTACACCACTTCGTTGGGCCTCTATCAATTCGCTTACGATCCGGCAGGCGCCCAGGAACTGACACGCGTAACATTCCCGTGGGGCGGATACCTTCAGTGGGATTACGCAACATTCGCCTATGCGGGCGGGCGCAGCCTGCGTGAGGTTTCGACGCGATATCTGGCTGCGGATTCCGCTGGGGCGGACGTGTGGACATATCCCATTACGCGACCGGATCCAGCCAATGCGGTCGAGGTACACAGCGGTATGACGCTCGCGGATGCAAGCGGGAATGGGGCGAAGACGTGGACCTTTCTGACGACAACGACGGCAAGCGCTCCGTGGCAGGTCGGGTTGGTGTCGGACTTCCGGCAACTGGCGTCGCCGGGAGCCACAAGTGCGATCACACATGACACCTATACTTGGTCGCGGAACGCATCGGGAAATCCTTATATTTCGGCGAAAACTTCGGTGACTGATGAAGGAAGTCCGAATCAGCAGAGTGCGCTGACGACGCAGACGGAGGATCAGTACGGGAACGTGACGGAGTCCGTGGTTTATCCGTACAACAACACGAGCGCTCCGCTGAAGACATACAATAACACATATCTGGATGACTCCGGGACGAACCCGATCATCGGAGGACCGAGACAATACATCGAGAATTACATACGGAACCGTTTGGTAAGCACTACGTTGACGACCGGCGGAACGACGAAGACCTTAATACAAAATACTTATGATGGCACCAGCATAGCCTCTTCGACGACCCAACCTACCTATGAGATCGATCCGAATCCTCCACTGCCGATCAATGGCGGATGGTCCTATACAGGCAGAGGATGGTTGACATCGACCACAACGCCGGCGAGGACAATCGAATTAATGTACTATCGCTACGGTGGGCTGTCATCATCAGACGCGACAGACGGCGCGACCACCTATGCCAGCGCGGACTCCGCGACCAATTTTGCTGCGCCCCAGATGATGTCGACGCAGAGCTACAGCCAGACTGCGGTGTACAATTCGTGGCTGGGGATTACGCAGGCGACTGGGGCCAACGGGGAGCAACTGTT
>CAZXCO010000149.1:0-5115 GCA_964639095.1 uncultured Solibacteraceae bacterium | reverse complement strand
AGATCGTGATTGCCGGAAATCGCGGGGCCGTGGAACGGGCCATGGAACTCGCCAAAGCGGCGGGCGCGAAGCGCGCGGTGCCGCTTGCCGTCAGCGCGCCCTTTCATTGCCCGCTCATGACGCCGGCTCAGCAGCGCCTGAAGCCCGATCTGGACGCCACGCCATTCGGCGACCTGCAATTTCCGCTCATCAACAACTGGCAGGCGCGAAGGATCACCACAGGCGCTGAAGCGCGGGAAGGCCTGTATCATCAGGTTCCGAACCCGGTTCGCTGGACCGGGACCATCGGTTATCTGGCGGAGAACGGCGTCGGCCGGTGGTACGAGGTGGGGGCGGGCGCGGTCCTGTCGGGTCTGCTGAGGACGATTGTTTCCGGCGGGAAGTGCATTCCGTTCGGCGAAGCCAAAGACTTCGAGAAGCTGAGCGCTGCCTCGGCCTGAGAACCGAAATGGCGGCTATCTGCCGAACTCGACTCCGGTGACCGACGGCTCGTGCCAGGCGCCGTAGCGCAGGTGAACGCGATACGGCGCGGGCTTCCCCGCCCGCCGCCGGAACTCGTCGCTGAAGGGGCGCGGAACGTGGATCGACGACGGCAGTTCCTCGATGCTGCCCTCGATCCGGGCAGTCTGATTCGCGTCGTGGAGAACGTAGATCCCGATCACGGCCGGCAGAATCAGGACGCTGCTGCGATCCGGATGGCGTCTCCGGAGTTCCCTCGCGTCGAGGCCGGCGTCGATTGCAGTCAGACCCGGCGGGCCATAAAGAGCGCCGGAACCCGCCCTGGCCAGTGCGACAAATGCCCGCCGCGGCCGCTGCCGTGTATAAAAGCGCTCGCCCTCGGCGCCCGCGGGATTCCGGCTGCAGTCGAATCCGAGCTCGCGGAGCGCGGAGGCGTCGAGCCAGTTCGAATGAGGAGCATTCCACAGCGGGGATGTCCAGACCAGCCTCAGCGCCACGCCGCTGTCATCGCCCGAAGAGGACGGCCAGAGATACTGCAGCTCGTTCTGAGTGAGGGTCAGTTCGGCGTCGGGCTCCCCCTGGCGGTTCCGCATCGCGTGCGTCAGCGCGAACGCGTTTGCGATCACCACCACTGCGGCGGCGGCAATCCAGGAGCTTTCTTTCACGCCAGGGACTCCTTTTCCATGAGGATCGTCCGGCCGCGCACCCGTTTGAAAACCAGCACCAGCGCAATCCCGAGCGCCCCGATGGCGGCAAAGAACACATAGCGGGGCATCCATTCCCACCACCAGTGGAACAGCCGCATAAAAAGAAGAATGGTGAAAAAGACCGCGCCCGTATTGACCAGACCGTTCCAGTTGCGCCGGATGCCCAGCCAGATGGTTCCGGCCGACAGCATCAGGCCCAGAATTTCGTAGAGACGCTCGACGCTTGCGGCCCTCCAGGGGAGCCAGCTCGATCCACCCCACTCGGCGAGCGTGAGGTCGGCAAGCAGAACGATCAAGGCGCCCAGCAGGCGATACAGGGGAGGAAAACCGGTGTTGCGGGCGTGGTGAATCCAGAATGGCGCGAAGAACACGCCAAGCCCGAGCAGCAGGAAGAGTTCGGGGCGATCGTAAAGCGCCAGCCAGCGATAGCCCATCCATGAGGTGTACGCAGCCGCGATATAGCTGACGAGCAGCAGCACCCCGAGAACGAGCATCAGTCGCAGCCCGTAACGGTAGGCCAGCAGGATGGAGAATACGCCCCACGCGAGGAGCGCCCGCTCGGTTGAAGTGATATTGAAGATGTTGCCCACTACGACCAGATTCAGGACCAGACTCGACAGCGCCAGAAGCGCCAGCAGACCTGTAAAGTAACCCGTACGTTCCCGCTGCGCCATCCATTCGGCGCCATACAGGAAAACAAGCGGCGCCGGAATCACGATCGCCAGTTGCATCCAGGTATCGAGATAACCCCAGTAGCGCGTGAAAAAGAGGATGAGTGCAGCGCAGATCGCGAGACCGCCCAGCATGGACGCGATTCGCATGCCCCAGGAAGCACGCTCCTGCGAGGCGCTGGTATCGACGTCGAACTGCTCCGCCAGCGCGGCGAGCCTCGCGCGGGACCACTCGTCGAATCGCTGCTGCTGCTCCGGCGTGAGGCCGAGCACCGCGCGTACCTCACCGGCCGACAACTCCTCCCGCAGCATCCGAAGACGATCGGCGGTATTTTGCGCCGCGACTCTGTCTCCAGTCTCCAGCCTGCTGTTTCGCGAGCCCACTGATCCGATTTTTGCATTTTCCGGAAGAAAAACGCCGCCGCGTCGGTGCGGGCGCGGAGTGGCATGGCAGAGTGACGGCAGTGGTATTCTACGGCACGAGTGAAGGAACCGGAAACACAATCGTTACTTGACCTGCTGGGACGCAGGCCTTCCAGGATCGAACTCGACCGCGCCGCTCTTGAGATCGCGCGCGTGGAATATCCGGATCTCGACGCCAACGCATGCATCCTCGAACTGGATCATCACGCCCTCGCGATCGCGGAGCGCGCGCGGGATCTTTCTGATGGACGCAATTTCGTGGAAACCGCGAACCACTACCTTTTCGTGGAAGCGGGATTTCGCGGAAACACGGAAGATTACTACGATCCCGCCAACAGTTGCCTGAACCGCGTGCTCGAGACGCGTGTCGGTATTCCGATTACGCTGTCGGTGATCTATATCGAGGTCGCGCGCCGCCTGGCCAAGAACGTGAGCGGTGTCGGTCTGCCCGGGCATTTCATCGTTCGTTATGACGACGCCGCGTATTCGGTGATGATCGATCCATTTCATGGCGGGACGCTCCTCGATCTTGCCGCCTGTTGCCGGCTCGCACAGGTGGACAAACTCGAGGCGGCGCTCCTTCAGGCGGTCGATAAACGATACGTGGTGATGCGCATGATCAACAATCTGCGCGGAATCTACTTCGGACGGCGTGAGCCGGCCAAGGTGCTGCGCCTTCTCGACCTGCTGATCGAAGCGGCGCCGGACAGCCCCGACGAGCACAAGCAGCGCGCGGTCGCGCTGATGCAGCAGCGCCAGATGCAGGATGCGCTCGGGGAGTTCCGGCGCTATCTCGAACTGTCCCCCGAAGCGCCGGACCGGGAGCGCGTCGAGGAGCAGATTCACAATATCGCCTTCTGGCTGGCTTCGCGAAACTAACCCGAAACTTCATGGCAGACGTCTTCATTACCGGCGGCACGGGTTATATGGGCTGCCGGTTGATCCCCAAACTGCTCGCGCGCGGCCACAAAGTCGTGGCGGTTGCGCGGCAAGGCTCCGAGTGGAAACTTCCTCCGGGCTGTGAAGTGGTGATCGCCAACGTGCTGGACCGCAAGACCTGGGAAGCCCACCTGCGCTCGTTCCATGTGCTCGTTCAACTGGTTGGGGTGGCGCATCCCTCGCCTTCGAAAGCCCTGGAGTTTGTGGATGTTGACCTCCGCTCGGCCCGCGAGTCCATCGCGGCGGCCAAACGGGCGCGCGTCGCGCACTTCATTTACGTGAGCGTGGCGCAACCGGCGCCCGCGATGAAATCGTACGTCATGGTTCGCGCGGCCTGCGAAACGGCGATCCGGGAAGCGAGACTGAACGCCACGGTGCTGCGCCCGTGGTATGTGCTGGGGCCCGGCCACTGGTGGCCGCTGGCGCTCCTGCCCTTCTACAAGGCCGCCGAGCTGGTCCCGGGTCTTTCAGCGGGTGCGAAAAGACTCGGGCTGCTCAAACTGGACGAGATGGTCACGGCGCTGATCCATGCGGTGGAAACACCCGTGACCGGAATCCAGATTCTTGACGTGCCCGCCATCCGGGCGATCGCCAAAACCTTCGTCTGATCCCCGGCACGTTTCTCGAACGGCGCAGTATACCCGAAATCCGCCGAAAAAGGTAGCTTCCTTGTGTCGCGGGGGCAGGGTACAATCCGATTTGGAGCGCGGCCGCGGAGCGAGTGACGGTCTTTCATTTTTGATCCAACACTCAAGAATGAGGGAGTCGGCTCAAGCAGCGTCTGTGTGCTAGTCCCTGCCGCGAATACCGGCGGATGACTCCTGAGGGCGTTCGGTTGATTCCCACCCTTTACCAAAGGGGGTCAAAAAACGGGCCGAAGCCGCTGGTGGTGCGCTCCAGACAAATTCAGCGTTACTACGCCTTGTCGTCGGCCTGGAGAATGCGGACGCTGCTGGCGGCAATCTTGCCGTTCCGGTCCATGCCCAGTTCGTAAGCGACTTTGGCGCCTGGCACAAGCGCGGTCGCATCCCCCTGATGGAGACGGGAGATATGGAAGAAAATGTCTTTCCCGCCCGTGTCGGGGCGGAGAAAGCCAAATCCCTTCTCCTCGAAATAGGTCATGATGGAGCCCGTCTGCGCCTCGGCCTGTGCCTCTTCGGACGACTCACCGGAGGCGGCGGGCGCCATACTCTGCGGCCGGCCGCTCTTGTCCCCGACGCCCTGCTTCAAAAGGGCCATATCTTCTTCGGTCAGTTCCCCGGCTGGCTGGGTGTCTTCCGAAGGCATCTTCAGGTTAGGGTTCTTCTTGAGGGATTCCTCAAAGAGGCGTTTCTGTCTGGCGTTCAAACGTCGAATCCTTTAGATCAGACTTGTGCGTCCGTGGCGGCAATGACTTTCGGTTTGCGGGCCCGCGATGCACGCTTCTCGGCGGGCGGTTGACGATCACTCTTCTTGAGCGAAGCAATGACCATGGTCGTGACGAACTTCTTCTCGCCGTGGTCGTCGAATTTGATGGTAATGCGTTCGTCGGAACTCGCAAGTACCGTTCCAAGTCCGAATTTCTGGTGCTCGACTTGAGCGCCCTGACTAAAATTGGCCATGTGGGTGTGAGGTCACTCCTTTGGAGTATTGCGTGACGCTTCGAAGTGGGAGGGATCCGCGCAAACTACACCTCCATAGTAGCATAGCCGAAACGCAGGGGTTTTGAGCCCTCACCGGCGGGCCATTTCCGGGACTTTTTTCGATCGAGACTTCGTGAGGAGCCGCACCGCCGCTCCGATCATCGCCGAGATCGGACCGCAGCCCGCGATGGTGATGTCGTACCAGCCCGGCTGCGAGGCTCCCGACTGGCGCATCGAGACGAAACCCAGCCCGACAATCAGCAGACCTACCCCGGCGGCATGCGGAAATTCATG
>CAZXCO010000148.1:0-4246 GCA_964639095.1 uncultured Solibacteraceae bacterium | reverse complement strand
CCAAGAAGGTCAAATACCGCAAGGTCCAGCGCGGTCGGATGAAGGGCAAAGCCTGGCGCGGGTCATCGATCGCATTTGGCGAATACGCGCTGAAGGCAATGGACTGCGGATGGATCACGTCCCGCCAGATCGAAGCCGCGCGTATTGCGATGACACGTTTCATCAAGCGCGGCGGTAAGGTGTGGATCCGGTTGTTCCCCGACAAGCCGATTACGAAGAAGCCGGCGGAAACCCGTATGGGCAAAGGCAAGGGGGCGCCGGAAGAATGGGTGGCCGTGATCCGGCCGGGCAAGATCCTGTTCGAGATGGAAGGGGTTGGTCCGGACATTGCGCAGCAGGCGATGCGGCTGGCGGCGCACAAGATCCCGATGAAGACGAAGTTTATTGCGCGCGAAAGCGCCGAGTAGCGGCACGGGCGGAGTCATTTGAGATGAAGAAAGACAAAATGAAGGCGCTCGACCCCGCGGAGATGCAGAACAAGTTGCGGGAACTCGACGAGCAGTCGTTCCGCGTCAAGTTTCAGCTGGCGATGGGTCAGACCGAAGCGCTGAAGAGATTGCGCGAGAATCGCAGGGATCGGGCGCGGCTTCTGACTTGGTTGCGCGAAAGCGAACTGCGGAGAGCGAAATAATGGCGGAAAAAACGGAGCCACAGAATCAGCACAAGAACGAGAAGGTCGGCGAAGTGGTGTCGACCAAAATGCAGAAGACCATTGTGGTGCAGGTGAGCCGCCGGGTCTCGCATCCTCTTTACCGCCGGATCGTCATGAAGCACAAGAAATTCTATGCGCACGACGAAGAGAACACGGCGCGCGTGGGCGATATGGTGCGGATCGTGGAATGCCGTCCGATGAGCCGGTTGAAGCGGTGGCGCCTGAGCGACGTGATCCGGCGCTCGGCTCTGGTCGGGACCGCGCAGCCGTCCGATCTCGACGTCAAGGTCTGAGTTCAGCAGGGATTCGAGGAAGAAAACCATGATTGGGATGAGAACAATTCTCGAGGTTGCCGACAACAGCGGCGCACGGCGTCTTTCGTGCATTCTGCCGCGCGGCGGCGATCTCGGGCTGCGGGCCGGGCTGGGCGACGTGGTCACGGCGGCGGTGAAGGAAGCGGCGCCGGATTCGGCGATCAAGAAGGGCAAGGTCGTCCGCTGCGTGATCGTGCGGATGAGGAAAGAAACGCGCCGGCGGGACGGCAGCTATATCCGGTTCGACTCGAACGCGGCCGTGCTGATCAACGATGTCGGCGAGCCGGTGGGCACGCGCGTCTTCGGGCCGGTGGCGCGCGAGTTGCGCGACAAGCGGTATATGAAGATCGTTTCGCTTGCGCCGGAAGTGATCTAGGGAGCCATTAAGGATGTCGGTCAAGCTGAAGAAAGACAGACGGGAACCGGTTCGGATCGAACTCCGGAAGAACGATCAGGTGAAGGTGATCGCGGGCCGCGACCGCGGCAAGACGGGACGAGTGCTGGATGTGGACACGAGAACCGGGCGGGTTGTCGTCGAGCGGGTGAACGTCATCAAGCGGCACACGAGGAAGAATCCGGCCAAGCAGATTGCGGGCGGCATTGCCGAAAAAGAGGCGCCGATTGCGGTTTCGAACGTGATGATTCTGTGTTCGAAGTGCGGTCCCGCCCGGATCGGGCATCATATCACGGAGACGCCTGGGGGCAAGGCCCGGCGGACGCGCATCTGCCGCAAATGCGGGCAGACGCTCGACAAGAAGTAGAGCAGAGAAGCGAAATGGCAGCGAGACTGAGAGAGCATTATCTGAAGAACGTAGTGCCGGCCCTGACGAAGGAGTTCGGGTACGGCAACGTGATGGCGGTGCCGAAGATCGACAAGGTGACGATCAACATTGGGCTGGGCGAGGCTACGGGCAACGCCAAGCTGATGGATGGAGCGGTCAATGAGCTGGGGGCCATCGCCGGCCAGAAGCCGGTGGTGACACGGGCGACCAAGTCCATCGCCGCATTCAAGCTGCGCGAGGGCATGGCGATCGGGACAATGGTGACTCTCCGCGGCGATCGCATGTACGAGTTTCTCGACCGGCTGGTGAACGTTGCACTGCCCCGCGTTCGGGACTTCCGCGGTGTTTCGTCGAAGGCGTTCGACGGGCGCGGCAACTACACGCTGGGCGTGCGGGATCAGTTGATTTTCCCCGAGATCGATTATTCCAAGGTCGAAAAGACCAAGGGAATGAATATTTGCATCACCACGACTGCGCGGACGGACGCCGAAGGACTGGCGCTTCTCAGGCAGATGGGAATGCCTTTCCGGGCGCAATAGGGAGCAGCAGGAGAAAAGGTTTCATGGCAACAACCGCCAAGATCGCGAAAGACCAGAAGCGAGCCGACGCGAACAAGCTTGCGTTCGAACAGAAGAAGAAGCCGAAATTCAAGTGCCGGCACCGCAATCGCTGCTGGCGCTGCGGCCGCCCCCGCGGGTTCCTGCGCAAGTACGGAATCTGCCGGCTGTGCTTCCGGCAACTGGCGCTGAACGGCGAAGTGCCCGGCGTCGTGAAGGCGAGCTGGTGAGGCTGCAGGAAGGAGGTCCAAGTGACGAGTGATCCAATCGCAGATATGCTGACGCGGGTGCGCAACGCCATGGCGGCGCGCCATCCGAAAGTGGACGTGCCGGCCTCGAAGTTGAAGACGGAGATCGCCCGGATCCTCAAGGAAGAGGGCTATATCGCCAACTTCAAGGTGGCCGAGGAAGGCGTGAAGAAGGTCATCAAGATTTATCTGAAGTATGCGCCCGACAATTCGTCGGTGGTGACCGGAATCGAGCGCGTTTCGCGCCCCGGCTGCCGTACGTACGTCGGGAAGACCGATATTCCCCGCGTGCAGGGCGGGCTCGGAATCAGCATTCTGACCACGCCGCGGGGTGTGATGACCGGCCGGATGGCGCGCAAGGAAGGCGTCGGCGGCGAAATTCTTTGCAGGGTCTGGTAGTGGCCGCCAGCCGCGCGTCTGCGGAGACCGCTGGTGGGGATAAGTTGATCAATTCAGCTTTGAAAGAACAAATATGTCGAGAGTAGGCAAGAAGCCGATCCCGGTGCCTTCCACGGTGAAGGTTCAGATCGGCGAACAATTGAGAGTGCAGGGGCCCAAGGGGACGCTCGAAGTGCCGATCCCTGAAGGGATACGCGTTCAGCAGAACAACGGAAATCTCGAGATTCACCGCGATTCCGACGAACATGCCGCGCTGCACGGGCTGACCCGGGCGCTGGCGGCGAATGCCGTACAGGGCGTTTCGACCGGCTTCACGAGGGAACTGGATATCGTGGGCATCGGCTACCGCGCTGACGTCAAGGGAAAGATCGCGACCTTCATCCTCGGCTATTCGCATCCCATCGAAGTGCTGCTGCCCGAAGGCGTGGACCTGAAGATCGACAAGCAGACGCACCTGATTCTGAGCGGTCATGACAAACAACTGCTCGGCCAGGTGGCAGCCAATATCCGGGCGCTGCGCAAGCCGGATCCGTACAAGAACAAGGGCGTCCGCTACACGGGTGAAGTGCTGAAGAAGAAGGTCGGCAAATCGGGCGCGACCGGAGGCAAGAAGTAAATGGTTCGCAAGATTTCGAAAAACGAGATTCGCGAGCGCGTCCATATTCGCATTCGCAAAACGCTGCGCGGAACGGGCGAGCGTCCGCGTCTGGCGGTTTTTCGCAGCACCGCGCATATTTACGCGCAGGTGATCGACGACGCAAAAGGCGTGACGCTGGTCGCCGCCAGTTCCACGGAAAAACCCGCTGACGGCGGCAAGCGGGTGACGGGCGGCAACGTCGCGGCCGCTCAGGAAATCGGCAGGCGGGTGGCGGAGCGCGCGAAGCAGAACGGGATCAGCAAAGTGGTGTTCGACCGGGGCGGCTATATTTTTCACGGCCGCATAAAGGCGCTCGCCGATGCGGCGCGGGAAGCGGGACTGGAGTTCTGATGGCGGTTCAAACATTCAAGCGGGTCGACCCGCAGTCCTTGAATCTGAAGGAAAACGTCGTCGCGATCAATCGCGTGACGAAGGTGGTCAAGGGCGGCAAGAACATGAGCTTCTCGGCTCTGGTCGTGGTTGGCGATTCCTCTGCGCGCGTGGTGGGCTTCGGCGTCGGGAAAGCCAAGGAAGTGCCGTCGGCGATCCGCAAGGGCATTGAGGCGGCGAAGAAGAATCTGCGGCGGATCCATCTGCTCGAGAACACGATTCCGCATCAGGTGCTGGGGCGTTTCGGGGCCGGCATGGTCATGCTGA
>CAZXCO010000147.1:0-1666 GCA_964639095.1 uncultured Solibacteraceae bacterium | reverse complement strand
GATCCCCACCGGCGGCGTCAACCTCGAAACCATCGGCGATTTCCTGAAAGCCGGCTCCTGCGCCTGCGGCGTCGGCGGCGAGCTGGTCGACAACAAGTCCGTTGTCGAAAAGAAGTTCGACGTCATCGAAGAACGCGCGCGCCAGTACCTCGCCGCCGTCGCCCGTGCCCGCAGCGAAATGAAGTCCGCCGCCAAAGCGTAACGCTTCAACTGACCATTGCCGGCCGTCGGATCTTCCGCGTCTCTGCCATCGCGGGGTAAACCACTCCCGCGATCGCCGCTCCAATAATCGGCGCCACCCAGAAGAGCCACAGCTGCTCCATCGCCCAGCCGCCCACGATCACCGCCGGCCCCGTACTGCGCGCCGGGTTCACCGAACAATTCGTCACCGGGATGCCGACAAGGTTGACCAGCGTCAAACCAAAGCCGATCGCGATCGGCGCGAATCCTTTCGGCGCTTGCTCGTCGGTTGCTCCCAGAATAATCATCAGGAACACGAACGTGAGCACCACCTCCGCTACGAAGCCCGCCGCCAGTGAATAGCCGCCCGGAGAGTGAGCCCCGAAACCGTTTGCGGCGAATCCCCCCGCCAGACTGAATCCGGCCTGGCCGCTCGCGATCGCGTAGAGAACGCCGGCCGCGGCAATTGCCCCCAATACCTGTACGGCAATGTACGGCAAAACGTCCCGGAACGGGAATCTTCGTCCGATGGCCAGCCCGACCGATACTGCCGGATTGATATGGCACCCGGAAATGTGCCCGATCGCGTAAGCCATGGTCAGCAGGGTCAATCCGAATGCGAGCGCCACGCCCGCGAATCCGATTCCGAGATTAGGGAAAGCCGCATCCAGAACCGCGGCGCCGCAGCCGCCGAATACCAGCACGAAAGTGCCGATGAATTCCGCTATCAGTTTTCTACTCAAAGGCATATGAGTCCCTCGCTCGAACAGCACGGAACTGTTCGCTGATACGCATGTAATGATGCGTATGCTTCGCCAAAGTGAAGAAATGGTCATTCTGCCGGCCGGTTACGATTCCGGCAAAATGCAGGCCGGCAGGTCCGCGCCGTCCGCTAGAATCCTTCGATCGGATTCCGCCACCGCAGCCGCGGGAACCGCCCGAAGTCCCGGTCAGTCGAGCACAACTCCGCCCCATGCTCGATCGCCATCGCGGCCAGATGTGCATCCGACGTCAGGTTCCCTCCCGTCCCGAAGGTTTGGATCAGATGCATCCCCGTGGCGCAAGCTTTCCGCTTGCCATGCCGGCTTTTGAGCCGGAATGCGCGCTGAAAAGAAAGCACTTACCCCACCACCGTGCAACCCCTCGAATCTCATCACGTCACTAAGAAATTTTTATATGATTGAAAACAAGCGAGTTGCAGTTTTCTGGCCCAGGATTCGCGACCCTCCGGGTGTATCGTGTGTCTGGAGGTTGGAATCTGGCGCCGAACTGGCTTCGTTCCGCAAAAAGAAATCGTCGCATTTCCACGTACTTGCCGGCCGAATTGGCTTCGTTTCGTTTTTTTTCAACTTCGACCGTCGCTCCCGCCGGCCATGCCGGCGCAAAATTGGCTTCGTTCCGCCAATTCCAGACTGCCTCCCGTTGCGGGTGAGTCCCTGGAATTGGCTTCGTTTCGATTTTTCGGTTCCGTCCGCAACCCCTGCTA
>CAZXCO010000146.1:0-6055 GCA_964639095.1 uncultured Solibacteraceae bacterium | reverse complement strand
CTGGCGGTATTTTCCGCCGGCGCCTATGGATTCGTACAGGCGTCGAATTACAACTCGCGCCCGCGCCCGCCGGAGGTGCTGATCGAGGGAAGCCGCTGGCGGATCATCCGGGAGCGCGAGAGTTATGAGGATCTGGTACGCGGAGAAACGATATGAACCCGGAGCGGCTCCGGTATCCGGTCGGGAGATTTCAGCCGCCGGAACGGATTTCGGCCGGGGATCGCGCGCGGTATATCGCTGCGATTGAGGCGGCGCCCTTCGGGTTCAGAGAGGCCGCGAGCGCCCTTTCGCCGAAACAGCTCGACACCCCGTACCGCGAAGGCGGCTGGACGGCGAGACAGGTCATTCATCACGTTCCCGACAGCCACATGAACGCCTATATCCGGTTCAAGCTTGCGCTGACCGAAACCGATCCCGTGGTGAAGCCGTACGATGAAGCGGCCTGGGCGCGGCTGGGGGATGTAGTCGCGGTTCCGGTGGAAACGTCGCTGGCGCTGCTGGAGAGCCTGCACCAGCGCTGGGTCGCTCTGATGCGGAGCCTGACGGAAGAAGACTGGAAGAAGCGCTACATCCATCCCGAACCGAAATCGGACGTGGGGCCGCTCGACGTGGTGCTGGCGATGTACGCCTGGCATTGCGATCACCATCTGGCCCACGTGAAATCCGTGAAGCGTGACTGACGCGGCGTCCGGTTGCGGGCCGTCCTACTCGTCTTCCTGCTTCGCGTAATAGTAGGTGTACTTGCTGTACAGCTCGCCGGCGCGGGCGCCGTTTGCGACGATGCCCAGCACGTTGTTCTCGCAGAGCGTCTGCATCGCGCGGATCACGTTATCGTAAGTCGTCGATCCGATCCGCACCACCATCAGAGTGCCGTCGGCGAGGGTTGAGAGCAGGTTCGCGTCGGCCGAGAACAGCAGCGGCGGAGTATCGAGAATCACCCAGTTGAAAATCTTCCGCAGCCCGTCGAGCGTGCTCCTCACATGCCGCATATTCAGCAGTTCGAGGGGGTTCTTGACCGGCGACCCTGCGGGGAGGAAATAAAGGTTCATCCCTTCGATCCGGCGAATGCACTCTTCGAGAGGCTTCTCGGCCAGAAGGAAATCGGAAAATCCTGGCGAGCGTTCGCACTGGAACAGGTTGTGAACCACCGGCCGCCGCAGATCGAGATCGGCCAGGAGAACCGGCGTCTCGAGCTGTGCCTGGGCGAGCGCGAGATTCACGGCGGTGAAGCTCTTGCCTTCGGCTGGCGATGCGCTGGTGATCACGAGCGAATGGAGATCCTGCTGGCTCTGCAGGTGATTCAGGCGCGTGCGCAGGCTGCGGAACTCTTCGGCCGGAAGATCGTGCGGCCGCTGCGCGTCGATCAGATGAGTCTCAGGAGCCGGCTGGAAAGGGATGGCGCTGCAGCGCGAGAGAAAGCTCCGCCAGTCGACACCCGGTTGCTTCGGCTCGCTCGGCATGAGACCGGTCTGGCGCGCGGCGGCGACATTGAGGCCGCTCTGCGGTTCGGCGAACTCGCTTTCATCCATGATTTCATCCATGGCGAAAGACGAATCGCGCTCGGCCAGGCCTTCGTCCAGCGGGGCATCGAGCAATTGCTCCGCGCGGCGCAGAGCATCATGAACGCGGCTCATACGAGATTTCTCCGAATCGCCTTCCGGGAAGTTTTCATGCGTTTAAACCGTCGTCGTGAGGTGATAGTAAAGCGCGGCGCTGACCGCCATCAGCCCGATAATGATGCCTGCTGACCATGCGAGGAAGGCGATGCGCCGTTTTCGCCGGACCAGCATGGTGTTTTCGAGGAGCGGGATACTGCTCAGCACCGGGAGATTGGTATATGCCCGTACGTCCTTCAGGTTCTTGAGCGATGTATCGCGGGCCTCGTGGACGCCGGCCAGAGCCACACCGAAGAGGAATGAGAGCGCGACGCCCGCACCCACAATGAGCAGGCGATTCGGCTTGGCCGGCTGAACGGGCAGAGACGGCGGATCGAGCACGTCCAGGTTTTCGCCGGCCTTCCGCTGCAGCAGTTCACCGTTCTGCTCCGTGAGCTGCTGTTTGCTCTGCAGGACCTGGTACTTTTCGCTGGCAGCCCGCTGGTTGGCGATCATTTCGGCGTAGGTCGCTTCAATGCCGGAGGTGGCGGCGAGCTTTGCCTGATAGGCGTCGATCTGCTTGTTGATGGCAGCCTGCGATTTCATCAGGTTCTGGCGTTCCATCTCTTTGGTCTTGATATAAGCCTTTGTGGCGTCGACCTCGCCCTGCACGTTGCTGATGGACTCTGCCGTCTGGAAGTTTGTCGCCTTCTTCAGAGCGCCTGCACTGGCCGCCTGCGCTTTGGTTCTGGCCTGGGCTTCTTCCTCATCCTGCTTCGCCTGCAGTTTGTCGCGCTGATTCTTCAGCTCCTGCAGACGGGCTTCGGCATCGCGAATGTCCGGGTAAGTGGGCTTGTAGATCAGGCGCAATTGAGCCAGGTTGGATTCGGTTGCCTCGATCGTCTTGCTGAGCGTCAGCAACTGTTCGTTCTGCTGGCGCGCAACAGGAGCGGATGGCGCCTGCTCCTTGTCGAACATGTCGAAAAGCTGGAGCTGGCTCTGGAGCGTCTGGAGCCGCGTGTCTAGTTGCACCTTTTCCTGCGCGTTGCGATTCAGGCCATCGTTGACCGTGTTCAACTGCTGCTGCAGCGACGTCATCTGGGCCATGTTGAGACTGGACTGTTCCGGCAGCTTGCCAGAATTCGCCACGCGGAATTTCGTCAGATCTTCGTTGATCTGGTCCAGTTTCGCCTTGGCCTCGGACAATTCGTCGTGGACGAAATCATTGACCACGTTCTGCTGATTGCGCTGGGTCGTCAGGTTCGAATCCTGAAACTTCGTGATCAGCGCCTGTACGGTTTTCTGGGCCTTCATCCGGTCGGGGTAAGAGAAGGAAATCGAAAACGCGGTCGCGCGGCGCGCGCCGTCGCCAGGCAGAGCATCGATCTGGATTTTGATATCCCGCGTCCGCATCGTTTCGATCACGTCCTCGAGGGGTTTGCGGGCGCGATCTTTCTTGTAGAGGTCGAGTTGCGGGTCCTGAATGATGTTCGACAGGCTGGTCCGGCTCAGGATCTCCTGTTCCATCTGCATGATCCGCTCGGTCAATTGCTGGTTGATCGTCGTTTTGACGATATCTTCCGAAATCTGGGCCGGCGTGATCTGCATTTCGGCCTGGGAAATGTAGACATTGGGGATCGCAAAAGCCACCACGGTGGCGATCACAAGGCCCGCCAGCATGGGTCCTATGATCCAGCCGACGTGCCGGCGCGCGATGTCGATGTAATCCTCGAGATCGAGCGCGCGCCGCGAAATGGCCACGTATCCCGATGTAAGAGCTGGGGCCGTCATCGAAAGCGAAATTCCTTATTCTGGAACAAAGATCCGGTCTCCGTTCTGGAGCTGAATATTTTGTTCCATATTCTTACCTCTGCTGACATCTTTGTAATTGAATTTGAATTCCTGCGTCTGGCCGGAGGGAAGGGTGCGCTGGATGCGAATCTTCTTGACGTTGGCGAAATCGCGAAAACCATCCACATTCGAAAGCGCATCCATGACCGTGGTGGGTTGAATCAGCGGATATTCGCCCGGATGCCCGACGCCTCCATAAACGAAAAACCGCTTGCTGTTTATTTTGGCGACCTGAACATTCACTTCAGGATTGTTTAAAAATTCGCTTAAATGTTTTGTGATCGAATCTTCCAATTGCCCCGCCGTCAGCCCGTCGGCCTTGATCTGGCCGATCAGCGGCATCGAGATCAGGCCGTCCGGCCCGACGTCCACCGGTCCCGACAGGTTGTTATTGTTCCAGACTTTGACCATGAGAACGTCCAGAGGTCCGATAACATAAGGTTTCGGCTGGGCTGCGCCGATTTTCGAGGGCGCCTTTGCGGCTTTTTCCGCGGAAGCCGCCTTATCCTCTTTCGACGTTTTACCCGCTGCGGATTTTCCGGACGCCGCACGCCCGCCTTCTGTGGCGGAGGGGGCGTCCGTTTGCGCGAAACAAAGCGCAAAAGCGCAGACAAGGGCAGGAACGACCTTCAACGGCATCGGCATCCTATTTCTAAATCCTAACA
The DNA here is from genome assembly GCA_964639095.1 of uncultured Solibacteraceae bacterium. Classification (GTDB taxonomy): domain Bacteria; phylum Acidobacteriota; class Terriglobia; order Bryobacterales; family Bryobacteraceae; genus BOG-234. Next base: position 1,944 of record CAZXCO010000146.1, on the reverse strand, counting down.
GGCAAAACGGAAAGAAAGAATATACTTACGTTAATGGCGGATAGAGTACCAGCCCGTTTTTCCTGGTTTCTGGCGAAGACTGATCCGGAAACCTATTCGATCGACCAGCTGGAGCGGGAGGGGCAGACGGTTTGGGACGGAGTCCGGAATCCGCAGGCCGTGCGCGCTATTCGCGAGATGAAAAAGGGCGATCGCGTCTTTCTGTATCACAGCATGGGCGAGTCGGCGGTTGTCGGCCTGGCGGACGTGGTGGGGGACGGGCGCGACGATCCCGCGAATCCGAAATCGGCGGTGGCGGATTTCCGGTTCCGGGGGCGGATTGAGCCGCCGGTTACGCTGCGTGAAATCAAGGAGTCGGGCCTGTTCAATGACTGGGCGCTCGTCAGGCAGAGCCGGCTTTCCACTATGAAGGCGCCCGAGAGCTTCGCCGCATGGGTGAGGTCGATCAGGCCCCGCGCCCGGATCTGACATCCGGTTCTCAACACCCGGGGATCGTGGCGGATTCCAAAAATGGAATCGCCCTCCGGCGGCGATCGAATAAACTGAGTATTTTCAATCCCGAAGTTTCCCTGCCGGGGAATTATGGTGGCATCGAAACTGCAATGGATACGTGAACGTACAGGTGTCTTCGGGAACCGTTGCCCGTAAAGTGCGGGCTGCCCTGACCGGTTGACCATACCGATGCTTCAGGAACTGAAATTTCAGCTTTCGACCGCCATTCTCACCGTGCTCACGATCGCGGCGGCGATTGCTGCGGTCCTGAATTATCAACAGATTCACCGGTTCCGGCTGCCGGATGACGGCGTGACCTGGATGGACCGTACGGGTCCTGCCGGCCAGGGCGAGGTGGTGGCCGTACAAGTGGCCCCCAACGGCCCGGCGGACCGGGCCGGCATTCGCGTCAACGACGTTCTCAAGACGATCCAGGATGCGCCAATTCACGATACGAGCGATGTCCCCCGGCGGCTGGCTTATGTCGGCGCGTGGGCGAGGGCGGCTTACGTTGTGCGGCGAGCCAGTACTGGTACTGGCGCCACAGTGGACGTCCCCGCGACGGTAATAGTAGGGGAGGCGGTCCGGGGCGTTGCGATCACCTGGCAGTACGTGGTGGGCATGGCTTATCTTGCGATCGGCCTGTTCGTCTATTTCCGGCGCGGAAGCGCTTACAAGGCCCGCCACTTTTACGTCTTCTGCCTGGCTTCCTTCATCTTTTCCTGTTTCCACCGCACGGGAAAGCTCAATGGCTTCGATCAGGTGATCGACTGGGGCAACCTGATCGCGGGCTGGCTGGCTCCGGCGCTTTTCCTCCATTTCTGCCTGACGTTTCCGGAGCCCCGGGGCTGGTTCAAGCGTTCGGGGACCGGTGGGCGCCGGGGCTGGATCACCGCGGCTCCGGTCCTTTATCTGCCGGGCGCAATCCTGACGCTTGTGGCGGCGGGCTTCGCCTCCGGGGTACTGATTGCTCCGGGACATTCGCTGCTCGAAATCCGCCAGGCGCTGGACCGCTCCTGGATGGGGCTCCTCACGGCGACCTATCTTCTCAGCGGGGTCGTGCTGCAGGCCGGCTACCGGCGAAGCGAGGACCCGGTGGTGCGCCAGCAACTGAAATGGCTGCGCAACGGCATGGCCTTCGGTTTTCTGCCTTTTGCGCTGCTCAACGCGATTCCCTATGTTCTGGACCTGCCGTTCACTCCATGGATGAACTATGCGGTGGTGACCCTGCCGCTGATTCCGCTGACGATCGCCATCGCAATCGTGCGTTACCGGCTCATGGACGTGGATGTGATCTTCCGCCGCGGCTACGCTTACACGCTGGCGACGCTGGTGCTTCTCGCGGCGTTTTACGCGCTGGTTTTCTCTCTGGGGAACCTGGTGCAGAGGAATTTCAAAAACGATCCGGGCAATTTCGGCCTGATCACCGTCATGCTGATCGCCACGTTCCTC
>CAZXCO010000145.1:0-3801 GCA_964639095.1 uncultured Solibacteraceae bacterium | reverse complement strand
CCAGATTGATGTAGGCATCTTCGATCTCTTCCATCGTCGCGCCCGGGCGAACCCGAATCGATTCACCCTCTTCGACTCCCACCGGTTGCGGAGCGGGCTCCGGCTCAGCGGGGGCCGCCATCGGCTCCATCGCCAGGTGTTTGGGAAGAATCAGCCCTTCGCTCGCCATGATCGCGGCCCTCTCGAGCGAATTCCGAAGTTCCCGGACGTTTCCCGGCCACGAATAGCTCTGGAATCTTTCGAGCGTGCTCGGGTGCAGGCCGGTAATGCGGCAGCCGTGTTTCTTGTTGATATTGACGAGAATGGCTTCGGAAATTGCCGGTATGTCTTCCTTGCGGTCGCGCAGAGGGGGAAGCATGATGTGGAAGACGTTCAGGCGGTAGTACAAATCTTCGCGCAGGAGTTTATCCCGGATTGCATCCTCCGGGATCTTGTTTGTAGCCGCCACGACCCGGACCTCCACGGGAATATCTGTCTTCCCCCCGAGGCGGCGTACCTTCCGGTCTTCGAGAACGCGCAATAATTTCGCCTGGGTCCCGATCGGCATGTCGCCGATTTCATCCAGGAAAACCGTGCCGTTGTTGGCCTGTTCGAAGCAGCCGACATGACGTTCGAGCGCCCCGGTAAAAGCGCCTTTCTCATGCCCGAACATTTCGCTCTCGATCAGAGTCTCGACCAGCGCCGCGCAATTGACAGGCACGAATGGCCCGCCTGATCGCGGGCTGAGGCGATGCAATGCGCGCGCCACCAGTTCTTTCCCGGTCCCACTTTCCCCGGTAATCAGAACCGACGCAGAGGTCGGGGCCACCTGCTGGATCTCGGAAAAGACCTGGCGCATGACAGTGGAGTTCCCGACAAGGTCCCCCAGCACGCCATGAAAACTCAACTGGCGATTGAGAACCTCGGTTTCTTCCAGCAGGCGATTCTGCGCCCCCGCCCGTTCGATCAATGCCCGCAGAATGCCTGGCTGAACAGGCTTTTCCAGAAACCAGTACGCTTTGAGATCGTGGACAACGGAGATCGCCTTTTCGATGCTGCCAAAGCCGGTCAGAACGATCGTCGGAGTCCGGTCCCCGTGTTCTTCAAGATTTCGAAGCAGTTCGAACCCGTCCATGCTGGGCATGATCAAGTCGGTCAGAATGACATCGACAGGCTGTTCCGCATGGAGTTCCAGCGCCTCCCGGCCGTCGGACGCAGTAATTGCCTGATATCCGAGCGACGCGACCATTTCAGCGAGTACTTCGCGCTGAGCCGCATCATCGTCCACGACCAACACCCGGGTCGAGATCGTAGTTGCCATCTACTCCCGATTTTACCTTGAGCGGGAAATCCGCGACGGAACACCCTCCTTCAATGCTATCCGCCGTAGTTTGAGTGCCGGAGCCGGTTTCCCCTCAGACGGCAGGATCAGCCGGCGACTTTCTGGTAGGCCAGCCTGACCGGCCCGACGCATTCCGCCATCAGCTTTTTCCGGCGCAGCGCTTCCTTGCGCCCCGCTTCAATGATGCCGGCGGCCACGCCGCTGAGCATCAAAGCCCGCCGCCTGAGTGTTGCAGCCTGTCTGCGGGCGCGACCAATCAGAGTACGCCTCCTGCGGCGTACTTTCACCGCGTAAGTCAGCCCGATTCCGGCAGCTACTCCCGATCCGATAAGTATTCCGACCTTCATGTTGCTCATGCTGCTGATCCTGCAATTGAGGTGCCAGTGCCGCGAACTAACTAATCCTTTAATTTCAATTTATTAACCTGGATTGGCATTTCGTCTGCACAGGAAACAGTGCCTACCGGCCGCTGATAATGTCAGCGAATTTAAGGAGTATTTCGATGAGTCGACCTCAAATTCTAACCGCGTTGTTCGCCGCGGTTCTCGGCGCCGTTACCGTGGCGCCGAACGCCGCAGCCGACGAGTGGAACAAAAAAACCATTGTAAAGATCTCCGGGCAGATGGAAGTTCCGGGCGCCGTGCTTCAACCTGGCACATACGTTTTCAAGCTTGCCGATTCTGCCTCGAATCGCAATATCGTGATGATTCAGAACGAGCGGCAGAATAAGACGTTCGCGACGATTCTTGCAATTCCGAATTATCGGCTGCACCCGACGTCGGACAGTCAGTTCCTGTTCTGGGAAACTCCGGCGGGACAACCTCCGGCTTTACGCGCATGGTTTTATCCCGCGGATAATTTCGGGCAGGAATTTGTGTATCCGAAAGGAAGATTCCGGCAAGTCAGTCAGGTAACCACGCCTGCACCGGCCGTGACACCGGCGCCGCCCGCTGTCCCGCCAGCCCCGCCGCAGCCGGAAGTCGCGCAGAATACGCCTCCGCCGCCGCCCGCTCCGGCAGCTCCTCCGGTAGTGGCTGAGAACACACCGCCACCGCCTCCGGCGCCGGCTCCTCCGCCGCCCGCGGAAAATACAGCTCCGCAGACGCTGCCGCAGACCGCGAGTAACATCCCGCTGCTTGCGCTTGCAGGCTTCATCTTCGTCGGGTTCGGCCTCATGACGCGCGTATTTGTCAAACGGTTGGGCTAACGCATGATTCGGTCAGCCGCGCGATGGATGCAGCGCCTGTTGATTGCGACCGGGTTCCTGCTTCTCGGTTACTGCGGGCTGGTCTGGATGAACTCCAGACTGCAGCAGGAGCGGGGAAACCAGGAACTCGATCGCATTCTGACGTATAAGCCGCGCGGCAGTACCCCGACAAACGTTCCGAAGATCGTAATTCCGGACGGCGGACTGGTCGGACGGGTGGAGGTCCCGAAACTCCACCTGTCCGCTGTCGTCTTTCAGGGCACAACAGCCTCCGTGCTGGATCACGGCGTCGGCCATCTGGATGGCTCCCCTCTGCCCGGCCAGAATGGTAACGTCGTGCTCGCCGCGCATCGGGACACCTTCTTCCGAAGCCTCCGTAACATCCATGAAGGCGACGATGTTACGGTCGAGACGCAATACGGAACCCGCACCTACAAAGTCGCTTCCACCGAGATCGTTCCTCCGACCGACGTCAGCGTTCTGGATCCGACCCTCAGACCGGCCCTGACTCTGATTACCTGCTATCCCTTCTATTACGTCGGCCACGCACCAAAACGATTTATCGTGCGCGCGTTTGAAATCCCGCCCGTGCGGCAAAAACCGGAGCCGGAAAAACAAGAGGCCCGAACTCTGCCTCCTCCCCCGCGGCCGGTGAAGGAACAGAGCCCGGACCCCCAGACTCCCGAACAGATCGCCAATCTGACTTACGTATTCAAAGCTTCACAGTGACCGTCTTGATTTCACTGTACTGCTGCAGACCGTACTCTCCCAGCTCTCTTCCGATTCCCGATTGCTTGAAGCCGCCAAATGGCGCAGCTGCGTCAAATACGTCATAGCAGTTGACCCAGACCGTGCCGGCGCGAACGGCGTTGGCGATGGCGTGCGCCTTACCGATGTCCCGGGTCCAGACCCCCGCGGCCAGGCCGTACATGGTCCGGTTCGCGCGTTCCACGACGTCATCGAGATCTTTGAATTTGATGATGCTGAGCACGGGGCCGAAAATTTCTTCTTCCGCGATCTTCATTTCGTCCCGAACATCGGCAAAGACAGTGGGCTGAATGAAGTAACCCCGGTCTCCCCAGCGCTCGCCGCCCGCAACGAGCTTCGCGCCCTGCTCCTTCCCGGATTCGATGTACGACATGACCTTTTCGAACTGCACGTCGTCGACCTGCGGGCCCTGCTCGGTCTTCGGGTCAAAGGGATCGCCCACGGTGCGCCTCTTCGCGCGCGCAGCGCTCCGCTCGACGAATTCGTCGTAGGCTTTTTCTTCCAC
>CAZXCO010000144.1:0-1945 GCA_964639095.1 uncultured Solibacteraceae bacterium | reverse complement strand
GCACTGGATCCTCGGCGCGAGCAGCCATTTTTGTCAATCCTTTTGCATCTTCAGCACAGCTCGGAAACACCACGTACCAGCCAGGGACATGCGCAAAAAATGCCTCGATACAGGCCGAGTGCCACGGACCACCTTTGATATAGCCTCCTACCGCAACCCGGACAACAATGGGGCAACTCCAGGCACCCTGACTGCGCCAGCGCACAGTTGCGACTTCATCGCGCATCTGCATAAACGCCGGCCAGATGTAATCGCCAAACTGGATTTCGACGATTGGCTTATATCCGCCAATGGCCATGCCTTCCGCGACTCCGACGATGCTTGCTTCCGAAAGAGGCGAGTTGGTCACGCGGTCCGGAAACGCCGCAGTCAGGCCTCGGGTCACGCCAAAGACGCCGCCCTTCGGATCGGCAACATCCTCACCCCACATCACAATCCGGGGATTTCGTGCCATCTCTTCCCGCAATCCGTGGTTGATCGCATCGATCATTGTGATTTGATCGTTCGACACGTAGTGCGGTTGACTGGGTGCGGACCTCACAACCGGGTTTCCGGAGTAAATGTGGGCAAGCAGGTCCGAACCATCCGGCGCAGGATGGGCGTCGGCCTCCTCGGCTGCCTGATCCACTTCGGCCTTGCACTGCCTTCGAAGATTTTCGACTCCGACCGGGTCCAAGGCCCCCATTTTCGTCAGATAGCTTTCCACGCGGCTGATGGGGTCCTCTGCCGCAATCGCTGCCAGTTCGTCCGGCTGGCGGTATTTCTTCTGGTCGTCTGACGACGAATGCGGATCGAGCCGGATCACGTGCGCTTCAATGAGCGCGGGCCCCTCTCTCTGGCGGACGCGTTCGATGACAGGAGGTACGGCTTCAAAAATCGACTCAAACCGGGTTCCGTCCAGACTGAAGCTCGGCATATTAAAACCGGCAGCGATGCGGTGGACCTCGGATGCGGTCTGCGTCGTCTGCGGAACGCTGATCGCGTATCCGTTGTTCTGAACGACAAACAATACCGGAAGCTTCTCGCGTGCAGCCCAGTTCAAGGCTTCGAAGAACTCTCCTTCACTTGTGGCGCCCTCGCCGGAAGAAACGTAAACGATCTGGTCGCTCCCGCTCGCCTTCACAGCGCGGGCCATCCCGACCGCTGGAAGATACTGAGTTCCGGTACAGGCAGTCTGGGCCACCAGACGAAGTTCGCGGGAAGAAAACTGCTCCGCCATGTTTCGACCGTTTGAACTCGGGTCCCCATCCCGGCTGAGCATGGCGAGAAAGATGTCTTTGAGGGACATCCCGAGTCCGACGGCCAGGGCCTTTGAACGGTAATACGTAAAGAACCAGTCGTGTCGGGGTCTCAACAGCAGAGCCATGCCGACCTGGAGACACTCGTGCCCGCGCGTGGAAGCGTGGAACGAGCACTTGCCCTGCCGCACGAAGATTTTCATCCGCTCTTCCACATAGGCGGCAGTCAGCATTCTTTTGTATAGCTCCAGAGTCCAAACCTGAAGCTCTTCCCCGGCTGCTTGAGCGGTGCGAATAACTTTTCCTCCGCTCTCATTCTGTCTCGAAAGGCTCATAGCAGTCACGATTACGGACATCCGTCTTGAGATGACGAACGAACTATTGCGAATCTCGTCCACCGGGGCCATATTTCAGTTGTCGGAAGAGGCACAGTGAGACGCGACCAAAGCCGCCTGTGGGCAGGCGGCTCTTGAGCCGGGACTATTTCATTCCCGCTTCCGCCAGGAAGGGAACATCGCGTGAATCCGAGCTACTTTTTCTCACCCGAGATAGTCAAGGAAGTTGAGGTTCCACAACGGGGGATCCTCAGCACAACGCTCCACGATGACGCCGATGTGAAAGTGGTCATCTTCGGCTTTTCCGCAGGACATGAGCTCTCGGCGCACACCGCTCCTATGCCGGCAGCCCTGTATTTCCTCCAGGGGGAA
>CAZXCO010000143.1:0-5768 GCA_964639095.1 uncultured Solibacteraceae bacterium | reverse complement strand
CGCCGATGTTCAGGCCCGCGAGGATGAGCACGTTTACAAGCTCTATCCCCGCGACTACTGGCTCATTCCGCGCTCCGGTGGTTGAAAACAGCCACCCCCCGGAGATGCGGGCGCCTGATTTTATTGGACTTAGTCGATGGCTCCCGAAATGCTCGCCGGTTTGTCATGGAAATGGCCATCGCGATTGCCGGCGCCCTGACGATCTATGCGGGCTACAGACTTTTCAGTGATGCCTCTCGTGTGCGCAGCCTTGTTGCAGGCGCTGTGCTGGCCCTTCTCGGTCTTGCGGTGCTTCTGGCCGGAGTCCACAAACCGCCCGTGCGTCAGGCGCGCCCCGCGTGGCAGAGGAACTCGACCATCATTCGCCCGCCGGCGACATCGGCCGCCCCGGAATATCTGATTTAGTATCGACTCCGGAATCAGCGGAGAAACTTCTCTTCGCGCTTCTGTTTGTTCTGCCGCGCGATCAAGGGGAGATTGAGAAACTCGACGAACGGCATCATGGCCTCGATCCGCGTCGCCAGTTCGGAGCAGAGCTTCGGCGTTGTGGCCAGTTTCGGATCGAGGTTTGTGTCGAGAAGATAATGTTTCCGCCGGATGAGGTCCGCCGCCGGATGCTCTTTGTCGAAGCCCTTCGGGACACGCGATACGCTCTCGCCCTGCAGGTCACCCAGCAGCCTCCGGACTTTCGGCGAACTGAAGGTTGCGCGGAATTGTTTGTGGTTTTCGGCGATGTGCTGGCGAACGGCGAGCAGTACGTCGCGGTCGGGCATGTAGATGCCGCCGGCGACTTCGATGCTCTCGGGGGCAATCGAGAAATAGAAGGCGGCGCCGCCCGTGTGTTTGTCGAAGCCGTTCCGCAGCAGAAGAGCGGATGCAAAAGTCTTGTAAGGGGTCTTGTCTTTTGAAAAGCGAGTGTCGCGGTAGATCCGGTAGACGCACTTCGCCGGCTCGCCCACATACTGAGGGGCGAAACGCAGCATCTCGCGATGCAGCGCGGTCACCAGTTCGATCATCGGCTGGCGCACCGTCGCTTCGAATGTGGATTTGCGCGGCGTGAACCACTCGCGGTCGTTGTTTCTCTTCAGAGCCCGCAGGAATGCGATGCCTTCTTTCGGGAATCCGGGAAAAGTGCTTTTCATATGCCTGTCCCTATAATTAGAGCAATGAATCGCGCAAATGGCGCAGAAGCCGCGGATGTCGCGTTCGAGCAGCTTTCCGCGCTCCCGGAAACCAGAGTCCTTCGGAATGCGCCGCTTTCGCGATACACGCGATTCGGGATTGGCGGGCCGGCTGACTTGTTCGTCGACACCTCCGATCCGCAGAGTTTCATCGGCGCCTGGAAGATCGCGCACGCGGGCGGCTTCAAAATATCGGTCATCGGCGGCGGCACCAACCTGATTGTTTCCGATGAAGGCTTTCGGGGTATCGTGCTGAAGCTGTCGAACAGTCGTATCCACGCCGAGGGCGCCATCGTTCATGTGGAGAGCGGCGCGTCTCTGCAGGCGCTTGTCGATTTCACCGTCGGCGAAGGCTTGAAGGGCCTCGAGACCATGACCGGCATTCCCGGCTCCGCCGGCGCCGCCGTTTACGGTAACGCAGGCGCGTACGGCCACTCCATCGCCGAGCGAGTGACGCGCGTCCGGTTTTTCGATGGATCGGTGGTCCGTGAATTCGAGAACGCCCGGTGCGAATTTCATTACCGGGAAAGCGTCTTCAAGCGCCACAAGGACTGGATCATCTTCTCGACGGAACTTACGATGGATCGCGGCGAGATGTCCGTTCTGCGGGAGACAGCGGAGAAGATCCTCGCCATTCGCAACAAGAAATATCCTCCCGACATGAAGTGCGCTGGGAGCATCTTCAAGAACTTCCTCGTCGCCGATCTGCCACCGCAGGTCGTGCGCGAGGTCCCGCCGGAAGTCATCGTGGCGGGCAAAGTTCCGTCGGCCTGGTTTCTCGAGCAGGCCGGCGCCAAAGGCATGCGCGCGGGCGACATTCATGTGGCGGATTACCATGCCAACCTGATCTACAACGCCGGGCAGGGCACGGCACGGGATCTCGTCGCGATTATCGAGGAACTCAAACAGCGCGTCGAGACCCGATGGGGCATTCCTCTCGAAGAAGAAGTGCAGTATGTCGGCTTTTCCTGCCCCAACACACGCCGCGAAGAAGCTGTCACAATTTAGCTCATGAGAGCTCTGCTCACCGTCCTGACGCTCGCCGCGTCCCTTGTGATGGCGGCCGACAATCCCACGGGCGAAAGCCTTCTGCAGCGCTACATCGATCGCAGCGGCGGCGCCGAAGCTTACGCCAAAGCGAAGAACATGGCCATGAGCGGCGTTGTGGAAATGCCCGCCCAGCACATCAGCGGCACCGTCGCCATTTATGAAGAGGGTACGAAATCCTACACTGCGATGGAGTTCGCCGGGATCGGAAAAATCGAAGAGGGTTACGACGGCCAGTACGGCTGGCAGAACAGCGCGCTGCAGGGCCCGCGGCTTCTCGAGGGCGATGAGCTGGTTTCCGCCAAGCGGGCCGCATCTCTTTCGCTGATCACGTCCTGGCGCGACGTATATCAGGATGCGCGTACCGTGGGCGCGGACGACGTCGATGGAAAACCGGCATGGAAGGTCGAGATGACACCCAAAGAAGGGAAGCCGGAGACGTTCTACTTCGACAGGGATTCGGGGCTTCTCGTGCGGATTTCGGCGGTGCTGTCGACCGCACTCGGTGATATCTCAACCGAATCCACGATGTCCGATTTCCGGATGGTGGATGGAATCCTGACGCCGTTTGCGATGACGGAAAAGGCGATCGATCAGAACGTCGTGATGAAGTTCACCAACATCGGCTACAACGTCAATCTGCCGGCAGACCGGTTCGCGCTGCCTCCGGCCGTACAGGCGCTCGTGGCAAAGAAGAAGCAGCCCTGAAGCGGCCGCGCTTCCCGGACGTCAGGCGTCTTCGAGAAACGTTTTGAGCCGGTAGCTGCGGCTCGGGTGACGCAGCTTTCGCAGCGCCTTGGCTTCGATCTGCCGGATGCGCTCACGGGTGACGGCGAAGTCCTGCCCGACTTCTTCGAGCGTGTGTTCGCTGCCGTCTTCCAGTCCGAACCGCAGCCGGATGATCTTCTCTTCCCGCGGCGAAAGCGTCTTGAGCACCTCGGCCGTCTGCTCGTGCAGGTTGAGATTGATTACCTGCTCGGAAGGCGAAATCCGTGCCTGATCGACGATGAAATCGCCCAGATGCGATTCATCCTCCTCGCCCACCGGCGTCTCGAGAGAGATGGGCTCCTGTGCGATGCGCAGCACGCGCCGGACCTTGCTGACCGGCAGTTCCATCCGCACCGCGAGTTCCTCGGTCGTCGGCTCGCGCCCCAGTTCCTGCACCAGAGCGCGCGATGTACGGATGAGCTTGTTGATCGTCTCGATCATGTGCACCGGAATGCGGATGGTGCGGGCCTGGTCCGCGATGGCGCGGGTGATCGCCTGCCTCACCCACCAGGTCGCATATGTGGAAAATTTGTAGCCGCGCCGGTATTCGAATTTCTCGACCGCCTTCATCAGCCCGATGTTGCCTTCCTGAATCAAATCCAGGAACTGCAGTCCGCGGTTGTTGTACCGTTTGGCGATGCTGACGACGAGCCGCAGGTTGGCTTCGATCAGTTCCTGGCGGGCGGCCTCCGTCTCCCGGTCCGAACGGTTGACCTGATCGAGCGACCGCCGCAATTCCGTTGCGGGTGAGCCGCATTTGTCTTCGAGCTCCTGCAGGGCCGCGGCAAGCTGCCGCTGTTCGCGGCGCAGCTCCCGCACCGCGTCGGGATTTCCCGAATTGCCGGCTTCGATCGCCCGCTGATTGCGTGCGATCTTCTGCTCGATCGGCCGGACTTCGTCCACAGCCGCGCGCAGTCTGGCGATGAGGCCTTTGACCGCCTGCGTCTGCAGTTGGATTGCACAGGACCGGCGCGAGATCTCAACCGCCAGCCGTCCCAGTTCCCACCGCATCCGCCGGTTCTGCTTCGGTTTCGATTGCCGCGGGACGGCAACCATTTTCTGTTTCAATTGCAGGAATTTCCTGCGCAGTTTCGCCAGTTCGTCACACGCTGCCAGCATGGCTCTGGCGCCGGCCTCATAGGTCTCGTCCGTTGGCAGGGCATCGTTGAACTGAAGAATGTCGCGCACCGCGATCGCGCCGGAGCGCACGTCATCGGCCAGCCGGACCATTTCCTGAATAATAACCGGGCATCGCGATAAAATCCGGCGGGTTCTGGTCTGGCCCCGCTCGATGCGCCGCGCAATGCTGATTTCGCCTTCCCGGTTGAGAAGCGGCACCGCGCCCATCTCACGCAGATACAGTCGGACCGGATCGTGCGTCTTGTCGAGGTTTTCGAATTCGACGGAATCGTCGGATTCCTCCAAGCGGCGATCGTCGGATTTGTCGTCGCCTCTGTCTTCGAGGGCCGGCGCGTCCAGGGGCAGCGCGTCGCTTTCGGCGGGAATCAGCTCGATGACATCTTCATCAAACAGCGCAAACCCCTGCTCCCGGCTTACGCGGGCAAGTGGATCGACCGCTTCGAACTTGTCTTCCGCCACTGTATTCGCCCCCCCGAACAGCGTCGAATTGACTCATTGTACCTGAATTTTCGGAAGTGCCTGCGATCAGGTGAGAGGGAGAGGATCGTTGTTACATATGAATGTCAAACGTTTCAACCAAATTGTGATAATTCCTGCGTCAGGGCGAGAGCTTCGTTGATGCGCCCTTCGCGCTCCGCTGTCCTGATCCGGCTTTTCAGCTCGCGAATATGGTTCCCGCGGTCGGCGCGCTGCAGCGCTTCCACGCACGCGAGACCGTCCTCCAGAGTGGTTTCCACGGCCATGCCGGCATCGAGCACGACGGCGGCCAGCAGATCCTGATGCGAAGGATGAAGGCGCGCGTGGAGAGTATTGAAGCTGATTGTCTCGTCCGCATCGTGCATCGTAAATAAAGCGTCAAGAATTGGCCACGTGCTCAACTGCCGCAGCGCGGAAAGATCCCGAAGACGATCGAGTAACTGCGCGCGGGCTTCGCCGTCCCGCAGGAGAAGGGGCACCAGAATTCGATCGGTCGCCTTTGATGGATCGGTTCTCGGAGCCGGCGCCCGCTCGACGCGGTCGGCCGCCGCTTTCCGGAAATGATCCAGCACGAGGCCCGGAGCGACTCCGAGATAGGAGGCCAGATCATTTGCGACGGCGACTCGCGCGATCTTGTCATTGAGCCCCTGGATGGCCGGGAGAAGAAACTGGAATGCATCCATGCGGCCCTGCGGCTCGTGCGTATTGAATCGCGCCCGCGCGCGATCGGCAAGCCAGTAGAAGTAGGTCCTCGCGCCCGCAACTTTTTCGCGGTAAGCTTCGGCGCCGTGCTTTTTGCAGTACTCGTCGGGATCCAGACCCCCTTCGAGCTCGACGATGCGGATGTGCATGTCTTCATCCAGCAAAAGTTTGATGGAACGCTCGGCGGCCTTCGCGCCGGCCGCATCGGGGTCGAAATTGAGGTGCAGGTTCTGCGAATGCCGCTTCATCGCGCGGATCTGTTCGGTGGTCAGCGCGGTTCCGCACGAGGCGACCACTTCGGTGACGCCCGCCTGCCACGCGCCGATGACATCCATATAGCCTTCCACCAGCACGATGCGGTCGAGCTTCACGGCCGATTCCCGGGCCCGGTTCAGGTTGTACAGAACGTGCGACTTTTTATAGATTTTCGTTTCGGGCGAGTTGAGATATTTG